>JAIOII010001365.1 GCA_019912685.1 Kofleriaceae bacterium | reverse complement strand
ATCCTGGCCCAGCCGATCATCGGCGCGGATGGGCAGGTCCACGCCGTGATCACCGCGGCGCGCGAGGGACGGCGCCCGCCGTTCACCGAGGTCGAGCCCGCGCTGCTCGCCGCGTTCGCGCGCTTCGCCGCGCCCTTCCTCGATCAGCTCTCGACCCACGTCGAGGCCCAGGCGGTGCTCGAGGTCGCCGACGACGGTCTGTTCCGGCGCGAGGCGATCGAGGCGCAGGCGCTGCCACGCTACGGTGACGTCATCCGCGTGTCGCCGTCGTGGGTCTCGTGGGCCTACTGGGCGCTCGTGGCGCTGGTGGTGGCGAGCCTGGTCTACGTCTCGGTCGGCACGGTCTCCACCTACTCGGCCGGGCCCGCGATCGTGCGCTCGACGACGCGCAGCGAGGTCGTGGCGCGCACGTCGGGCAACGTCACCGAGGTGCTGGTCACGTCGGGCAACGCCGTCGAGCCGGGCGCGGTGATCGCGCGGCTCGACGACACCGACGCGCGCGGCGCCGTCGAGCGGATCGAGCGTGAGTTCGACGCCCAGCTCCGCAACCACCTGCTCGACCCGTCGGATCTGGCCGCCGACGGCGCGCTGCGCACGCTCCGCCTCCAGCTCGACCAGGCGCGGGGCGCGCTCGAGGATCGCGTGATCCGCGCCGAGAGCCACGGCGTGATCGCCGACGTCCGCGTGCGGCCGGGACAGCGCGTCGAGCCGGGCAACGTGGTGTCGTCGATCGTCGACGGCTCGGCCGAGCTCTCGCTCATCGCGCTCCTCCCCGGCAGCGATCGTCCCCAGCTCGAGCCCGGCATGTCGCTACGCCTCGAGCTCGTGGGCTACCGCTACAGCTACCAGACCGTCACCATCGACTCGGTCTCGACCGACGTGCTCGGTCCCGGTGAGGCGCGGCGCGTGCTCGGCGTCGAGATCGCCGAGTCCCTGCCGCTGCCGCCCTCGGTGGTCCTCGTCCGCGCGCGCATCCCGAGCCACGACTTCGTCGTCGACGGCGAGCGCTTCCGCTATCACGACGGCATGCTCGCGCGGGCCCAGGTCCGGGTCCGCGAGGAGCGCATCCTCTACACGCTGATCCCCGAGCTGAGGCGCATGTGACCGTCGAGGCGAGCTCCGACGAGATCGATCGCGACACCCTGGCCGCGCTCTCGCGGATCGGGCGCCAGCGGGGCGGGCGCGTGCCTTACGTGCAGCAGCTCGAGGCGGCCGACTGCGGCGCGGCGTGCCTGGCGATGGTGCTCGGCTACCACGGCCACGTCATCCCGCTCGACGACGCCCGGCGCTACGCGCGCACCAGCCGCGGGACCGACGCGCTCAGCATCATCGAGGGCGGCGAGCAGCTCGGGCTGCGTGGCCGCGGCGTGCGGCTCGAGGTCGAGGCGTTGCACTTCCTGCCCCCCGCCTCGGTGCTGCACTGGGACTTCACCCACTTCGTCGTCTTCGAGCGCGTGCGGCGAGGACGGGTCGACATCGTCGACCCCTCGTTCGGCCGCCGCAGCCTGCCGCTCGATGCGGTGCGCAAGCACTTCACCGGCGTCGCGCTGGTGTTCGAGCCCGGCGAGCAATTCGTCACCACGCCGGCCGGTAAGAGCAAGGTGTGGGGGTACCTCGGCCGGCTCCTGTCGCACCACGGGCTGGTCGCGCGCATCGTCACCACGTCGCTGATGCTGCGCCTGTTCGCGCTCGCCCTGCCGATCCTGACCGCGATGGTGGTCGATCGCGTGGTGCCGCGCGGTGATCACGGCCTCCTCGGCGTGGTCGCGGCCGGCATGGGCGCGTTGCTCCTGTTCCAGTTCCTGTCGACGCTCATCCGCTCGCACCTGGTCATCCAGCTGCGCACCGCGCTCGACATCAAGATGACGGTCGGGTTCGTCACCCACCTCCTGTCGTTACCGTACGCGTTCTTCACCCGTCGCTCGACCGGCGACCTCCTCCTGCGCGTGCAGTCGAATACCCAGATCCGGGACGTCCTGACCTCCACGCTGCTCTCGGCGTTGCTCGACGGAGCGCTCGCGGTCCTCTACCTCGTGCTCCTCGTCATGATCAGCCCGCTCCTGGCCGCGGTCACGGCCGGCGCGGGCCTGGTGCAGGTCACCGTCCTCCTCCTCGCGCGCCATCGCTATCGCGAGCTGACGTCGCAGGACCTCGAGAGCCAGGCCCGCGCCCACTCCTATCTCGCGCAGATGGTGGCGGGCATCGAGACGCTCAAGGTGGCGGGCGCCGGCGGCCGCGCGATCGAGCACTGGTCGAATCTCTATGTCGACGAGGTCAACGTCGCGCTGCAACGCAGCCGGCTCACGATCCTGGTCGAGGCGGTGAACGGCCTGGTCCAGGCCGCGGCGCCGCTGCTCCTCCTGGCGCTGGGCGCGACGCTGGTGCTCGACGGCCGGCTCACGCTGGGCACGATGCTGGCGACCACCGCCCTCGCGACGAGCTTCCTCGTGCCGCTCGCGACGCTGGTGAACGCGGCGCTCCAGCTCCAGACCATGGGCAGCTACATCGATCGCATCGACGACGTGCTCGCGGCCGAGCCGGAGCAGCGGCGCGATCGCGCGGTGCGGCCGCCGCGCCTGTCCGGGGACATCGAGCTGCGTGGCGTGTCCTTTCGCTACGGCCCCAGCGACCCGCTGGTCGTGCGCGACGTCTCCTTGCGCATCGAGCGCGGCTCCGTCGTCGCGATCGTCGGCCGCTCGGGCTCGGGCAAGTCGACGCTGGCGGCGCTCCTGCTCGGGCTCCACCGGCCGGCGGAGGGCCGCATCTTCCTCGACGGCTACGATCTGGCCGAGCTCGATCACCAGAGCGTGCGCCAGCAGTTCGGCATGGTGCCGCAGCACCCCTTCGTGTTCTCGGGGTCCATCCGCAACAACATCGCGCTCTCGTCGCCGACCGCGGCCTACGAGCGCATCGTCGCCGCGGCGCGCCGCGCCTGCGTGCACGACGACATCCTGGCGATGCCCATGGGCTACGACACGATCGTCGCGGACGCCGGCAGCACGCTCTCGGGCGGGCAGCGCCAGCGGATCGCGCTGGCGCGCGCGCTCATCCACGATCCGGCGGCGATCGTCCTCGACGAGGCCACGAGCTCGCTCGACGCGACCACCGAGAAGCAGGTGATGGCCAACCTCGCCGGCCTGCGCTGCACGCGGATCGTGATCGCCCACCGGCTGTCGACCGTCATCGGGGCGGACGTGATCGTCGTGATGGACGAGGGGCGGGTGGTCGAGACCGGTCGCCACGCCGAGCTCCTGGCCCGGGGCGGGCACTACGCGGCCCTGGTCGCCGATCAGACCTTCACCGCCGCCGAGGGGGCCGCGTGAGGGCGTGGTGGCTGGCGCTCCTGGTCGCCTGTGGCGGGGAGAGCCGTGCGCCGGCACCCCGCGAGCGTGGGC
>JAIOII010001364.1 GCA_019912685.1 Kofleriaceae bacterium | reverse complement strand
GTGATGAGGGTCGACAGGTCGACGAACGTCTGCACGTCGTGAAGCTCGTCGAACCACGCGCCGATGATCGGCGCGCGCAAGGCGGCGCCGTTGCCGGCCGAGCGCACGCCGCTCCGCGCCGGCGAGAAGCCGATCCACAGCCGCGCGATCGCGCGCAGCGTGCCCCAGCCGACGCCCGCGGGCATGCCGAGCAGCCACCAGCGCAGCTTCCACCCGAGCGACCGCGCGAACCGGCGCGGCTCGCCGCCCGCGACGAGGAGCGCCTGCGCCGTCAAGCACGCGTGCTCGGTGTCATCGCTGAGCATCCCGCGCCCGAGCACGAACCGTTGCCGCAGCGGCCCGGGATACAGCAGCGCTGCCCGGCGCGCGCTCAGCCCTTCGCGCGGCAACCCGAGCGAGTCTCCGACGGCGGTGCCGAGCAGGAGCCCCGCGATGCGATCGGCGCGCGCCGCGCTCGTCATGCGGCGTGGCGAGAGCACGCCACGTGCCGCGCTGCAGATCAGCGCAATCGCGGACCCGCGCGAGCCCGGCTTGCCGATCTGGCAGCGACGCTCTGGTACATCGCGCCAGGCCGGCGCCAGCCGCTCACGCGCGCGCGCGACCGTGCGTGATCGGCCCGGGGCGTTCGCGAACGTCGATCCAGCCGTGGTCGCGCCAGCCGACGGTGAACAGCCAGCAGGTCGGAGCGCACACCGGCAACGGCTCGTAGTCGGGCGGGATCGCGAAGCGGTAGGGCGCGGGATACCCGGGGACCTTCCATCCATCGAAGAGGATGCCGGTGGAGTACGGGTCGACGTTCGCGCGCCGCTGCGCCCGTCCGTCGAGATCCTCGCGATGGCGCCGCCAGTTGTTGATCACGTAGGCGAGGGCGCGGCGGGCCTGGAGCCGCGAGCCGATCCGGACCGCGTGGTAGCGCTCGGTGAACACCTTGCCGCGTCGGCCGCGCAGCGCGTTCAGCCGCCGCGTCGCCGAGATCATGAACGCGCGCACGCCGTTGGCTAGCCCCCGCTTGTGCTCGGCCTCGACGAGGAGATGCACGTGGTTGGCCTGGATGCTCATGTGCACGATGCGGAAGTCCGAGCGCCCGAGGCAGGTCGCGACCGCCCCGCGAAGGGCGCGATACGCGTCGCGCCGGCGCAGGCGCCCGACCGCCCGATCGGCGCGTAACGAGACATGGACCGGCCTCGACCGCGAAACCTCGGGCCGCCGGTCGTGCCGGATGGCGCCGGGCTTCTTCTTGCGTCCCGCGCCAGGCCGCACACCTCCGCGACCCACCTTGCGCAGCTCGAGCTGCAACTGCACTGGTTCCTTCCTCGCCCGCCGCATTTGATTATCGCTTGTATTATTGTTTAAAGCGATTGTCAAGGCCGGAAAGGCCACGAGAGGGGGAACAGGAATCGCCGGGCGGTGTCACAGGCTCGTGCGCTACCTCCTCGTGCTGGCTCTGATCGGCTGTGCCTCGCGGGGGCAGGCCGTGCCGTCACCGGAGGCCACGCCGGTCGACGGTTGGGTGATCGATGCGAAGGGACCGGTCGCGGGCGCGGAGGTGCGGAGCGTGGCGCTCGTGACGGCGGCCTGCCCGTGTCGACCACGGGCGGACGAGACCGCCGTGTCCGACAGCCCGGTGCCCGCGTGCGCGTGCCCCAAGGCGCTCGCGTCGCATCGCCGGCGACTCGCGACGTGCCGCTGGCCGCTGCCCGCGCGCAAGGTGATGCACAGCGACGCGCAGGGCCACGTCGCGATCGAGCTCGCCCCCACCGCCTCCTACCGCCTGCACCTCGACACGGCTGCCGACGTACGAGCCGCGCTGCTCCTCGATGACGGTCACTGCGTTCCGTTCCGCCGTGACGGCACGTCGAACGTCTGGACCACCATCGCGTCCGTGCCCGAGCGTGTCGACGACGGGCCGGTGCTGATCGTCGAGGTCGACGGCTTCGCGACCATCGTGCGCGAATGGTTCGAGTCGGAGCGCGACCTCGACGTGTCGCTCGAGCATGCGCACGTGGTGTCGGGCGCGTGTCGCGGCGATCGCGTGGAGCTCGCGAATCCGTTCCAGCACCTGGTCGTGGCTGGCCACCGCGCGAAGCGGTTCTCCTTCACCGGCGTCCTGCCACTGGACGGAGAGGTCCGTTGCATCCGTGGTGCCGAGCTCGTCGAGGTGTGGGCGTATGTCCCTGGCGAGGGGCTGCTGGAGCTCGATGGATCGACGGACGGCGGACGGGCGCGCCCGTGCCGGCAGGTCCAGGTCGTCGATCGTGCCGGAGGACCCATCGCCGGCGGCCGCTGCCGCGCTCACCGTGGCGTGGTCGCCTCGTGTCGCCGGAGCAGATCCCCGTCGTGGGTGCGCATGTGTCAGTGACGCACGTCGAGCCAGCCGCGAGGAGCGGCTGCTCTGCGGGTACGGATGTCGCGGTGAGGAGCGGCGTCGACGGCACGTTCGAGCTGCCGCCGCTGCCGAACGGAAGGCTGACGCTTCGCGTCCAGCACGACTGGTACACGGCGCGCGAGCTCGAGATCACGGTTCCGGGCGCGACGCGCGAGATCGAGCTCGACCGCGGACTGGCCTGGACCGGTCGCGTGCTCGACCCGGATGGCGGTGATCGATCGCTGCGACGTCCTCCTCACCCTGTCTGACCAGCGGTTGCTCACCGGCAGGTGCTCCGCGTGGCGAGACCATCGCGGGGCGTGTCATCGATGACAGCGGCGCAGCGATCGCGGGCGCGCGCTTGACCGCGCTTCCCAGGGGGACTCGCGAGGCAGTCGATCGCTTCGTCCCGGGCCAGGTGATGCTCGAGGCGGATCACGACGGCCGCTTCGTCTTCCGTCATCTGGCGCCGGGGACGTGGACGATCCGGGGCGACCGGCGGGCGCGAACGCAGGCGACCCTGGACGTCGAGACCGGGACCACCGACGTACAGTTCGTGACGAGCCGGTGACCTAGCGGCGCCGCGGTAGCGTCACGTCCCACGTGAGGTCGGGGGTGACGGGGACCTCGACCTTCTTCGGGACGTGGCCGCGCTTGCGGACCTTGAGCCAGACGGTGTCGCCGCGCGGCGTGAACGTGCCGGTGTAGGGCGTGCGGCCGAGGCGGTGGCCGTCGACGACGATCGTCGCGTCGGGCGGCGTCGTGGTGATCGTGAGGCGGATCGTGCCGGGCGGTAGCGAAGGCGGCGGTGGGGCAGGCGGGGAGGCCGCGGGCTGCGCGGGTCTGCTGTCGGGGGGCGGCGGGACGATCGACGCGCCCGGCTTCGTCGCCGACTGCGTCTGCGTCTCCGTCTGCGTCTCCGTC
>JAIOII010001363.1 GCA_019912685.1 Kofleriaceae bacterium | reverse complement strand
GCGCGGCGCAGGGCGGGACCTTGCTGGTGAAGGATGTCTGCGACGTCCCGGCCTCGGGCCAGCGCCAGCTCCGCCGCGCGATGAGCGCGCCCGAGCGCGAGCGCGAGCGGGAGCGCCGCGCCGACACGCCGACCGAGGTGTACGACGTGCGCGTCGTCGGCTCGGCGGATCTCGATCTCGAGCGCGCGGTGCAGGCGAAGATCCTGTCGCGCGACCTGTACGAGCAGATGGTCGAGCGCCGCATCGACGTGCCGCCGCTGCGCGAGCGCGGCGGCGACATCCCGACCTTGGTCGAGCGCTGGGTCCGGCACTACGCCGACGAGATCGGCCGCGGCAAGCTGACCGTGTCGACGCGCGCGCACGAGCGCCTGGTCAAGTACCCGTGGCCGGGCAACGTCGCCGAGCTCAAGAACATCGCGCGCCGCCTGGTCATCAACGCGCAGGGCAGCCGCGTCGAGGCCGGCGACGTCGACGAGGTGCTGCCGACGGTCGCCGAACGGGTGCCGCTCGAGGACCTCTCCTTCGAGGAGATGGTGAAGTCCAAGCTCGCCGGGTTCCTGTCGCGCATGGACGGCTACGAGGTGAGCGACCTGTACGAGAAGGTCCTCGAGCGCGTCGAGCGCCCGCTGTTCGACCTGGTGATGGCCAAGACCGGCGGGAACCAGGTCAAGGCCGCGGAGATCCTGGGGCTCAACCGCAACACGCTGCGCAAGAAGCTGGAGGCGCTCGGCGTCGGCAAGCGCCAGAAGCAGAAGAAGGCGCGCGACGAGCGCGCCCTCGACGACTGACGGGGTGAAACTTCCGGGTGGCGTCGTGCGTTCTGGCGAGGATGCCGAATCACGCGCTCGTTGCCGGCGCCGCCGGGCTGATGTTGTTCTGTAGTGGGATGTACGTCGGCCAGGTCCTGCGGCCGTCGCCGGCCCCGGTGATCGTCGTGCAGCCGGCGACGGTGCCGCCGGTGCCGGTGGTCGTCGAGACGCCGACGCCGCCGGTGATGCCCGCGATGATCTGGAGCGCGACGGTGCGCGAGGTCTCGTCGCAGTGGGGGAGCGACGACTGGTCGGCGAAGCGCGCCCTCGGTGCGCCCGATGTCTACCCGGCGGGTGGAGATCAGGTGAACGCGTGGGCGTCCCTCGGCGCTGACGACCGGACCGAGATCCTCGAGCTCGGGCTCGGGCGCGCGGCGCGGGTCTCGGCGGTCGAGGTCTACGAGACCTTCAATCCGGGCGCCGTGAGCCAGATCGAGCTGATCGGCGCGAGCGGCGCGCGCGTGGTGGCGCATCGTGCCCGCGCCGAGCGGCTCGGCAGCGAGGCGCGCGTGCTGCGCGCCGAGGTCGCATGCACGAGCGAGCCGATCGTCGCGGTGCGCGTGACGATCGACTCGCGTGCGGTCGAGGGCTGGAACGAGATCGACGCCGTCGGCGTGCAGCCGTGCGGCGAATGAGCGCCAGCCGTGACGAGTGGGGGGCAGCTCGCGAAGCGAGCCCGGGGTAGCACCCACGACGAAACGGCAGAGCCCGCGCAGCGGGCGAGCCGGCGCCAAGGAATAACAATGAGTCAGTCCGTCTCGGGCTTCTGGTCGTCCTTCGACTCGGGCTTCAGCTTGGTGACCGAGTCCTTGAGCTCGTCGGCGAACTGACGGAGGCCCGTCGCGAACGCCTCGACCTGCTCGCCGACGACGCCGACCGCCTTCTCGCCGCCGTCCTTCACGTTCGCCTTCACCTTCTGCTCGAGCTCGATCATCCTGGGCTCGAGCTTCTTCCACTGCTCCTTCGCCTCCATGCCGGCGAGATGCAGCTTCAGCTTCACCTCGTCCGCAATGCGCTTCACGTCTTCCCAGGCGGAGGTGATCGGCTTCGGGTTGTCGGTGGTCATGCCGATCCCTGTAAGTCCGATGCCGCGGTGCGCAAGGCCAGGAGCTGCGAAGCCAGTCGATCCACCATGATTCCGCCGGTGTCGCGCCGCCGCACGAGCTGGTACGTGACCGGGGCGAGGCCCTCGAACGGCACGGCGACGGTGCCCGCCGGCGGACGGCACATGTCGTTCACGATCGCCGGGCCGGCGCCGAGCGCGGTGAGCTGCATCATCAGGTCCCAGTCGGCCGCCTCGACCGCGACGGAGAGGTCGGCGCCGGCCGCCGCGAACGCCGCCTCGATCGCGGCGCGATGTCGCGTCGCCG
>JAIOII010001362.1 GCA_019912685.1 Kofleriaceae bacterium | reverse complement strand
CCGCCGCTCCCGGCGCCGCCGTCCGGATCGTTCGGGTCCGCCGGGTCCGCCGGGTCGCCGGGGTCGTCGCCGTCGCGCGGCACGACCGTGATCGTCCACGTCACCGCGTCGTCGCCGGGACCGAACCACTCGCCGGCCGCGTTCACGAGCGCGAAGCTCTCGGTGAACGTGGTCTCCTCGCTGACCTCGGGCGCGACCATCGCCCACGTGAAGCGCCCGACCTCGCCGGGCCCGACCGTCGCCTGATCGACCGCCGTCGGTCGCGACGGCGACACCCAGTTCTCCGCCTTGAAGAAGGCGCTCTCGCGGTCGCGCGGCCCGGTCGTGCCGACGAACACCTCGTCGCGCGTCCACGCGCGCGTGCCGTCGTTGCCGTACTCGAGCCACACGACCATCTCCTCGCCGGAGGTGAGCGTCGTGCGGTGATCGGTGGCGCCGAGCGACGCGTCCCACGCGGGGCCGCCGCCGACCAGCGTCGAATTCGGATAGTAGTGGGTCATCATCCACTCCCAGCCGCGCCCCTCGAGCGCCCAGCGCTGCGTGCCCCACTGGCACGTGCCGCGGCCATGGCCGTTGACCGCGCGGCCCGAGCACACGGACTCGGCGACGCCGAACGCCGTCGGGTCGCCGTTCTCGGCCGAGTACTCGGCGAAGACGAGGTCCTGGCCGCGCACGACGAAGACGCCGGTGGTCGCGTCGACCGCGGCGTCGGTGACGGCGTAGAAGTCGTCGCGGTAGACCTGCGACGCGGTGGTGTCGTCGAGATCGGCGCAGCTGTACTTGCCGCCCATCGCGACCCACGCCGCGGCGTAGGTGCGGATCGCGACCGAGCCGGCCTTCAAGGACTCCGTGTTCCACGAGCGGATCCACTCGTGCGGCAGGACGCCCTTCACGTACTGCTCGAACGGGATGACGTCGACGCGGCCCGAGCACGACGCCGCCGAGCCGTCGAGGCCGCGGCGCCAGACGCGGATCGTCGGCGGCGTGACGAAGTTGACGATCGCGTCGCCGCCGGGCAAGCCGTCCGCGCCGATCGTGCGGACGCGCGACGTGACCGGGCGCTGGAGCCGGTCCTGCCCGGGGATCTCGGCGACCGACAGCGGCGCGTGGGCGCGCTCGATCGCGTCGAGGACGGCGATGGCCTCGGGGCGCAGATCGCCCGAGCGGTCGAGGCCGACGGCGACGCCGGTGTGCCAGCGCTCGGGCGCGAGCGACGCCGGCACGCCGCCGACGTCGTCGTGCGCGTGGGCGCCGTCGGCCGCGGCCGGCGCGGCCAGCGCGAGCCCGGACGCGATCACGAACGCGAGCGCGAACGCATGCGATCCCCTAGATCGGTGCATGGGGTGGCGGATTGCATCGCCAGTGCCACCGCGCGCCGCCGGCAAGCGAGCGGAATCACGCGCGGCGCAGTGCTCACGATCGTGTGCACCGCCATGGCGGGCGATGTAGGCCTGCGCCGCTCAGGTTGCAGCCCGACGTCGGCGCGAGCGCCGGACCGGCCGCGGAGGGCCACGGCGATCGAGCCAGGCCAGCAGGTTCTCGATCGCGAGCTCTTCACGCAGCCGCCTGCGCTCCCGCGTGATCTGATCAGCCCCGAAGAACCGCACGCGGTCGTCGGGCGGCACCACCGCCGCCACGACGGGCTCCCAGCCCAGACGTGCGGCCTCGGCCTCCATGCGTTTCCATTCCGCAGAGGCGACGGTCGCGGGCAGTCGGCACCGCTTGACCTGCACGCCGAGCAGGTGTCCACCGCGGACGGCGAGAAGGTCGAACGCCCCGCGCGACGCTCGCGACTGGTACACGAGATCGAACCCGAGCCGGCCGAGCTCCTCTGCCACGCGTTTCTCGGCTTCGTCACCGATCGTGGTCATCGGGATCGCCGCGCCGCCTGGTGCGCGCCAGGCCAACCAGCGCGCGAACACGGGATCGGCGATCCGGTAGCGGTCGCCATCGCGCATGACCGCGTCACCGAGGCGGTTGAGGGACGCTGCGGTCGCCCCGGTCGCCGTGCGCGTCGCGGCGGCGAGCTCGCTCAGCCGCATCGGCTCTCGTGCGAGCGCGTCCAGGACGGCCGCGAGTGCCACCGAGCGGCCGACGAGGCGTTGATGCTCGGCGGTGAAGTAGAGCGAGAGTCGGCCTGTTGCGGTGAAGAGCACGTCCGTCACGGCCTGCTTCAGCCCTGTCTCGTCGACCGCGCCCGGCTGTTCGACGAGGGCCTCTCCGACGAGCTGCAGGTAGAACGGGTGACCACCGAAGACCTCGACCGCGCGCCGCGCGAGGTCGACCGTGATCGCTCGCTCCCGTGGTGCCCCGTCGACCAGGAGCGCGACGGCATCCGCGGTGTCGAACGGCCCGAGCTCCATCACGTCGAAGTGATGGAAGAACGGCGAGTGCTCCGAGGTCACGAGCTCGAGCAGCATCGTGCGCGCCGATCCCGAGATGACGTAGCCGACCCGGCGGTGGCGCTGCCATACCGCGCGAAGCAACGGCAGGAGATCTCCCTGCCCGCGGCCCAGCGACAACCCCGCCAGCTCCTGGAATTCGTCGATGGCCAGGATCACGTGCCGGTCCAGCGCCAGCGCGAGCTGCTCCGGAAGGTCCACGAGCGCGTGGACCGTGGCGGGATCCAGCCTCGCGTCAGGGAGCGCGAGCAGGGTGCTACGTAGCGAGGGCGGGAGATCGGGAAGGACGTCCGACGCCGCGACGACGGCGCGGTACTCGGCGGGACGCCCGGCGAGCACTTCCAGGCTCGCGCCGATCCCCGGCGACAGGAGGCGATCCACGGTCCGGAGCGCGAGCGAACGGATGATCTCGAGTGATGGCGGCGACGCCTCGAAGACGTCGAACAGCACGAACCCGAGCCGGGGCCCGTGCCGGGAGCGCTCGAGGTGAGCGAGCAGGCTGGTCTTTCCGATCTTGCGCGGACCGATGAGCGCCAGCCACTTCGGCTGCCCCGACAGCAGGCGATCGACGGCGGACTCGAGACGGACGAGCTCCGCCCGACGATCCTTGAAGCCGTCGTCGCGAGCCGGCTGATGGGAAACGAACACCTCCGTACGGTACGCACCCTCCCTCTCGCTAGCAAGTTTGCTACGTAGCAAATTTGCTACGTAACAAATGTGCTACTATCGAACAGGAGCCGTGGTCGGCGCTGGTACGCTGGGGGCCTCCCGTGGCCGCGCCCGCCGGCATTCCGTTTGGTCAGTACGTGCTCGGCAAGAGGCTCGCGCGCGGCGGCATGGCCGAGGTGTTCCTCGCGCGGCAGCGCGGCGTCCAGGGCTTCGACCGGCGCGTCGCGGTGAAGCGGATCCTCCCGCACCTCGCTGACTCGCGCGAGTTCATCAAGATGTTCCTCGACGAGGCGCGCTACGCGGCGCGGCTCGCGCACCCGAACATCGTGCACATCTACGAGCTCGGGCAGTTCGAGGAGAGCTACTTCATCGCGATGGAGTTCGTCGACGGCGTGCACACGGGGCAGCTCATCAAGCACGCCGCGGCCGAGCCCATCCCGCCGGTGCTGGTCGCGCGCGTCGGCGCCGACGCCGCGGGCGCGCTCGCCTACGCGCACCGACAGGAGGACGCCGACGGGCGGCCGCTCGGCCTCGTGCACCGCGACGTCTCGCCGCAGAACATCATGATCTCGTTCGACGGCGTCGTGAAGCGCGTCGACTTCGGCATCGCCAAGGCGGTGAGCCAGGCCGAGGAGACGCAGCCGGGCATCGTGAAGGGCAAGTACGCGTACATGTCGCCCGAGCAGACGACGCGCAAGACGCTCGACGGGCGCAGCGACGTGTTCTCGCTCGGCGTGGTGATGTGGGAGCTGCTCACCGGGAAGAACATCGTCGACCGCGGCGACGTGATCGAGGCGATGAAGGTGATGCGCGACGCGCGCTTCCCGCGCGTCGAGAAGGTGGCGCCGCACGTGCCGGCGCCGCTCGCGTCGGCGGTGGGCTG
>JAIOII010001361.1 GCA_019912685.1 Kofleriaceae bacterium | reverse complement strand
GCGCCCCATCGTCCTTCGCCGTGGCCGACGCCTGCGCGTCGGTGGACCCGAATAGCGGCTGCTGCTTCATGCAGCCAGCTGATCAGACCCGGTTCCGGATGTCGATCGCCCGGCCGCCAAAATGATCACGCCCTCTCAGGCTTCAGGCTGCGCCGAAAACGATGAAGGCCCCGGACCCTGAGGTCCGAGGCCTTCTTCCTGATGCCTGACGCCTGATGCCTTCCTTGCGCGAAGGGCACCGAGGCCTCAGCCGGTTCCCGTCTCAGTCGTTCGCCTCGTCGACGTCCTTGCCGCCCTTCTTGCCCTTGCCGCCGATCTTGCCCAGCTTGCCGCGCATGAGGTCGCCGAGGGTGGCGCCGCCGGCGTTCGGCGAGCTGTAGCCCTGCGCGTCCGCCATCTCCTTGGCCCGCGCCGCGCCCTTGATCGAGAGCGCGATCTTCCGCTCGGCCGCGTCGGTCGAGAGGATCTGGACCTTCACTTCCTGGTTCGGGTTCAGCACCACCCGCGGATCCTCGACGTGCTCCTCGGAGATCTCCGAGACGTGGACGAGGCCCTCGACGCCCTTCTCCAGCTCCACGAAGGCGCCGAAGTCGAGCACCTTGAGGACCTTGCCGTCGACGATCTTGCCGATCGGGTAGTCGAACGGGATGCGGTCCCACGGATCGGCGACGAGCTGCTTGATGCCGAGCGAGATCTTGGGCTTCTCGCCGTCGCTCGTGTCGATGTTGAGGAGCACCGCCTCGACGTCGTCGCCCTTCTGGAAGAGCTCGGACGGGTGCTTCACGCGCTGGGTCCACGACATGTCGCTGATGTGGACCAGGCCGTCGATGCCTTCCTCGATCTCGACGAAGATACCGAAGTCCGCGATGTTGCGGACCTTGCCCTTGACCACGGTGCCCGGCGGGTACTTCTCGGTGAGCTGCTCGTACGGGTTCGGCTCGAGCTGCTTCATGCCGAGCGAGATGCGGTTCTGCTTCACGTCGACGTCGAGCACGACCGCCTCGACCATGTCGCCCACGGCGACCATCTTCGACGGGTGCTTGACGCGGCGGGTCCACGACATCTCGCTGATGTGGACGAGGCCCTCGATGCCCTCCTCGAGCTCGATGAAAGCGCCGTAGTCCTTGAGCGAGACGACCTTGCCGCGGACGACCGTGCCCGGGATGTACTTCTCCGCGGCGCGGCTCCACGGGTCCTCGCTGATCTGCTTGAGACCGAGCGAGACGCGCTCCGTGTCGGCGTTGAACTTCAGCACCTTCACGCGGACGTGATCACCGACCTGGAACAGCTCGGACGGGTGATTGACCCGGCCCCAGCTCATGTCGGTGATGTGGAGCAGGCCGTCGATGCCGCCGAGGTCGATGAACGCACCGTACTCGGTGAGGTTCTTGACGATGCCCTCGACGACCTGGCCTTCCTTGAGGCGCTCGAGCGTCGACTCCTTGAGGGCGGCGCGCTCCTTCTCGAGGAGCACGCGACGCGACAGGACGATGTTGCCGCGCTTCTTGTTGAACTTGATGACCTTGAACTTGAAGTTCTGGCCGAGGAACGCGTCGAGGTTGCGGACCGGGCGCAGGTCGACCTGCGACCCGGGGAGGAACGCCTTCACGCCGCCGCGGATGGTGACCGAGAGGCCGCCCTTCACGCGCTGGCTGATGGTGCCCTCGATCAGCTCGTCGCGCTCGCACGCGGCCGAGATCTCGTCCCACACCTTGAACCGGTCCGCCTTCTCCTTGGAGAGGACGCACATCCCGGCGTCGTTCTCGCGCGACTCGAGGAGGACGTCGACGACGTCTCCGGCCGCTACGTGAATCTGACCGTCGGCGCCGCGGAACTCCTCCAGCGCCACCTGGCCCTCGGACTTGTACCCGATGTCGACGATCGCGTAGTCCTTGCCGACCGAGATCACCGTGCCGCGGATGATCTCGCCTTCCTTGGCGTTCTCCTGCAGCAGGCTCTCCGCGAAAAGCGCGGCGAAGTCGTCTTCGTTATGGCTTCCAGCATCAACCATTTGCAAAACAGTCTCCTCAGAGTCGATTTGCATCCCGCCCCGGGGGGTCCGGCTGATGCAGGCGGAGAGAGGTACTGGACGCCCGATCCTTTGTCAATCGCAAACCCCCGTACACGCTGGGGCATCCCTGCCCCCTGCCCCTGCCCCTGCCCTTGCGCTCAGCGGGCCCGCTCGCGCACCACAGTCTCCAGCGCCACCACCACCTCATCCAGCGACATCGTTGAGGAATCCACGATCACCGCGTCGTCCGCCGCACGCATCGGCGCCACGTCCCGGCCGGCGTCCCGGGCGTCCCGCTCGCGGATCTCCCGCAACACGTCTTCCAGATCCGCGCCCTTTCCGCCTGCCCGCAGCTCCTCCATGCGCCGGCGCGCGCGCTCCTCATCCGAGGCCGTGAGGAAGACCTTCGCCTGCGCGTCCGGAAAGACGACCGTGCCGGTGTCGCGGCCCTCGACCACGACGCCGCCGCTGCCGCCGAGCCGCCGCTGGAGCTCGAGCAGCGCCGCGCGCACCGCAGGCCAGGCGGACACCTTCGACGCTCCCTGCGACGCCTCCGGCGTGCGGATCGCCGCCGTCACGTCCTCGCCGGCCACGAACACGTGGTTGACGTCGCCCTCGAAGCGGAAGTCGATGTCGAGCGCGGCGGCGATCGCGGCCAGCCGGGCCTCGTCGTCGAGCGCGACCCCGGCGCGGATCGCGGTGAGCGCGACCGCGCGGTAGATGGCGCCGGTGTCGAGGAGCCGGTAGTCGAGCCGCCGCGCGAGCCGCTTGGCGACGGTGGACTTGCCGGCCCCGGCGGGGCCATCGATCGTGACGACGAGGGCGGACATCGGCGGGCACACTACTCCACGAACCGGTCCGACCCAAGGGCGGTGGTATCGTGGCGACATGGATGACGGCGCACGGTCGGCGGCGCTGAGCGCGCTCCATCGCCGCGCGGCCGACGCGTACCCCCTCATCGCCATCGCCGTGGATCGCGTCGCCGCCGGCATCGCGAGCCGGGTGAGCCCGGACGCGACCGCGGCCGCGATCGACGCGCTCCACCACGACGTGGTGCTGGCGATCGCCGC
>JAIOII010001360.1 GCA_019912685.1 Kofleriaceae bacterium | reverse complement strand
CGCGTATCCCGGCCCGGTGGCGTGGAACGAGGACGGCATGCGCTTCGCGTGGCAGGTGATGGTGCGCGAGAAGCACGGCAGCATCACCTTCGTCGTCCGCTTCCCGGACGGCCGCCGCCTCGAGGTCCCGCCCCACCGCTACCTGACCGCGCGCCAGGAGCGCGAGATGGCGGGGCAGCCCGATCTCGTCCTCCAGCTCGCGCGCCACGTCGAGCGCGAGCTGCGCGCCGCCGGCCACGGCGACGTCGCGGTCCACGTCGAGACCCACGTCTCGCTCAACGGCCGGCCGCCGGTCGCGATGATCGACCCGGACGTCGATCTCACGCGCGTGTCCGACGTCGGACCGCGCGACTGGGTGCTACCCGCGCCGTCCACCGACCCGATCCACCTGAGGGCACGTCCATGAAGTCGGCCGTCGCGTTCGCGTCCCTGCTCACCGCCGTCGTCCCGCAGGTGGCGTACGCGGGCGGCGCGACCAAGCCCGCGGTCGCCGCGGTCAACCCGAAACCCGCTCCGGCGCCGGAGCGTCCGGCCGAGCCGCCGCCGCCGCCGCCCGCCGACGAGCTCACCGACGAGGAGCTCGCCGCGCTCGCCGCGCAGATGGAGACGATCGAGCTCGTCGACGAGGCCCCGCCGGGCGCCCACACGACCGTCGACGAGAAGACGCTCGAGCGCGCCGAGGAGGACGACATCCACAAGGTCCTCGCCGGGGTCGCCGGCGTGTACCTGCGCGACGAGGACGGCTACGGCCTGCGCCCCAACATCGGCATGCGCGGCGCCGCCGCCGAGCGCAGCGCCAAGGTCGCGCTGATGGAGGACGGCGTGCTCATCGCGCCCGCGCCGTACTCGGCGCCGGCCGCGTACTACTTCCCGATGGTGACGCGCATGTCGCGCGTCGACGTGGTCAAGGGCCCGTCGGCGATCCAGTTCGGGCCCAACACCGTCGGTGGCGCGGTCAACCTGATCGGCGCGACCATGCCGGCCGAGCGCGAGGCGTACATCGACGCCGCCCTCGGCAGCGACCTCTACGGCAAGCTGCACGGCAGGGTCGGCGAGACCGGCGAGAACTGGAGCCTGCTCGCCGAGTACGTGAAGCTGCGCAGCGACGGGTTCAAGGAGCTCGACGGCGGCGGTGACACCGGCTTCGACAAGGACGACGCGTCCTTGCGGCTGCGCGCCGGCGACTTCGACGTGCGCGCCGGCTACGCCCGCGAGGGCTCCGACGAGACGTACACCGGCCTCACCGACGCCGACTTCGCGCTCGCGCCGCAGCGCCGCTACCGCGGCACCGCGCTCGACCGCATGGACTGGGATCACGTGCGTCTGCGCGTCGATCACCGGCGCGAGCTCGGCGCGCACCGCCGCATCTACACCACGGCCTACCGCCACTGGTTCCACCGCGCGTGGGGCAAGGTCGACGGCTTCGTCGGCCAGCGCGACATGAACGCCGTGCTCGCCGATCCCGAGGCCGGCGCCAACCCGATCTACTACGCGATCCTCACCGGCGCCGCCGATTCGCAGAGCCCGGAGGAGGAGCTGATCCGCGGCATCAATGATCGCCGCTTCGTGTCGCAGGGCGTGCAGTCGACGTTCCAGGCCGAGGAGCGCTGGGGCGCGACGGCGCACCAGCTCGACGCCGGCGTCCGCCTCCACTTCGACCGCGCCGATCGCGTCCGCCACGAGGACGCGTACGGGATGGAGCGCGGCGAGCTCGTCCGCTCGGAGCGGCCGCGGGCCACGGTCCTCGACTCGCGCGCCGAGACCATCGCGCTCGCGCTGCACGCGCAGGATCGCATGCGCTGGCGGCGGCTCGAGGTCGTCGGCGGCCTGCGCCTCGAGCTCCTCGACATGCGCTACGGGAACTATCTCGCCGACGGCGCCAGCACCGGCGCCTCCGAGGCGGTCGTCATTCCCGGCGGCGGCGCGCTCTACCACGTCACCGACGAGCTCGCGCTCCTCGCCGGCGTCCACCGCGGCTTCGTGCCGGCGGCGCCGTCGATGTCCGCCGACGCTCGCCCCGAGCTGTCGGTGAACTACGAGACCGGCGCGCGCTGGCGCTCGGACGTCCTGGCGGCCGACCTGGTCGGCTTCTTCAGCGACTACTCCAACCTCAAGGGCACCTGCACCTTCTCGACCGGCTGCGACGCCATGCAGGAAGGCGATCAGTTCGACGGCGGGCGCGTGCACGTGTGGGGCGTCGAGGCGCAGGCCGCCGCCGAGATCCCGCTCGGCGGCGCGTGGAGCGCGCCGCTGTCGGCGGCGTACACGTGGACCGACTCGCGCTTCCAGACCGCGTTCGCATCGGCCTTCGCCGCGTGGGGCGACGTCGAGGTCGGCGACGAGCTGCCGTACCTGCCGGCGCACCAGCTGTCGCTCGCGGGCGCGGTCTCCGCGCCGCGCTGGGAGCTCGGCGCCGCCGTGCGCTGGCACGGCGAGGTCCGCGACACGGCGGGGCAGGGACCCATCCCCGCCGGCGAAGGCGCCGACGCGCTCTTCACGATCGATCTCACCGCGCACGTGACCCTCCACCGCTGGGCCGAGCTCTACGCCACGTGCGACAACCTGCTCGACGAGCAGGTCATCGTCGCGCGCCGCCCGTACGGCGCGCGGCCCAACCCGCCGCGCCTCGTCACCGTCGGGTACAAGGCGCGCTTCTAGACGGTCCTCGCGGCGCCGCGCGCGCCGCCGTTTGCTTCCTGGATGAAAACGATACTCAGTTTCAGGAGACTCGCATGAACCTCTCTCGCACCCTCCTTCCCCTGTCGGCTGCGCTCGCGCTCGCGGCCTGCGGCGACGACGAGTCCCAGGGCGACGTCGACGCGCGCCCCGACGTCGACGCGGCGCCCGACGTCGACGCGGGCATCGACGCCCCCCCGTACGACGTGCCGGCGCCCGTCGCCGTGCCGCTCTCCGCGGCCGGCCCCGACCAGCTCATGTCGGCGGTCGCGGTGCCGGGCGGCACCGGCTGGTACGCCGCCGGCTTCGCCGCGGCGACCGCCGACGGCGATCGCATCGTGACCGTCGTCAAGCTGACGGCGACCGGCGCGCTCGACACGACGTGGGGCGGCGGCGACGGCATCGCGCCGACGCCGGTCGTCTTCGGCGGCGGCGCCGACGAGATCGACCTCGCGCTCCAGCCCGACGGCAAGATCGTCGTCGCCGCCACCGTCGACAACGGCACCGCCGGCGACGGTGACATCGCGGTGACGCGGCTCGACGCCGACGGCACCCTCGACACCACGTTCGGCGAGGGCACGAGCGGCGTCCGCGTGCTCGACCTGACCACCGGCTCGGTCTTCACCGGCGGCGGGGCCAACTACGATCGCGCCCGCGGCCTGGCCGTCGACGCGACCGGCCAGATCTTCATCCACGCCGTCGTGCGGCGCGTGACCCCGGGGGCGCCGCCCACCCCCGAGGCCGACACCGACTTCGCGGTCGTCCGCCTCACCGCGGCCGGCGCGCTCGACACCGCGTACGGCGGCGGCGACGGCTACTTCACCCTCGACATCCTCGAGTCCAACGCGACGCCGCGCGGCTTCCACGTCCAGGCCGATGGCAAGGTCATCGCCGGCGGCTACGCCAACTCGACGGCCACCAACAGCGTGCAGGCGGTGCTCTACCGCGTGAACACCGACGGCGCCGCGCTCGACACGACGTTCGCGACGCAGGGCCTCTTCCACGCGGTCGTGCTCCAGGTCCAGACCGAGATCTACGGCTTCGCCGTCCACGGCACGCACCTCGTGACCGCTGGCTACGGCCGTGACGCGGGCGATCAGAACGACTGGGTCTCGATGCGCTTCGCCGTCGCCGACGGCGCGCGCGACACCGCCTGGGGTGGCGCGACCAGCGGCGCCGTCGTGATCGATCCGTCGGGCACGATGGTCGGTGACAACTGCCGCAACGCGCTCGCGCTGCCCGACGGCCGCACGCTCCTCGTCGGCTCGAGCGGCTCGGGCGCGCCGGCGCAGGACGCCGCGTTCGCCGTCCTCTCGGCGACCGGTCAGCTCGACACCAGCTTCGGCGACGGCACGCACGTGTTCCCGCTCGGCGCGAACCAGGGCGACCAGCTCTGGGGCGGCGCCGTCAACGGCAGCAACGCCCTCCTCGTCGGCTGGTCGGGCGTCGCCACGCAGTCGACGGAGACGAACGACGACTCGTTCGCCGTCGTCCTGCCGCTGCCGTGACGCAGCGATCTTGACGCAGCGATTTCGCTAACCCGACGACACCCCTCGGTCGCTGCCGGCGGCCGAGGGCGGGTGATAGCGTCGTTCGCGATGTCGCTGTACCGCGTCGTGGTGACCTCGGTCCTGGTCGCGGCGTGCGGCGGCTCGTCGTCGGGCCCGCGCATCGAGCCGCGTGACGGCGTCACGATCGTCTACGAGGGACCGACGGTCTCGAACCCGGACTGCGAGTTCCGCCAGACCTTCCCCGCGCACTGCCCGACCTGGACCGACCTCGTCATCCAGGACGCGGCGCGCGAGGGCGATCACGTCGCGCTCCTCGTCTACCTGTCGCAGCCCGGCGGCAGCTTCGGCGTCGTCCTCGCCGAGAGCGACGATCTCGGCCGCACCTGGACGTCGCGCTTCCTCGGCTCGCCGCCGACGGGCGGTGGCTCGCCGGCGCTCCAGCTCGACGGCGACAAGACGTACATCCACTGGGTCGTGTGGATCGAAGCGCCGCTCGGCGGCCGTCCGATCGGGTCGCGCTGGGAGCTCGGGCCGACGGGCATCGAGCGCACCGAGCTCCACGACACCGGCATGATGGCGCAGATCCTCTCGGCCGAGAACGGCACCGCCCGCGCGTTCATCGGCCCGACCGACCTGAACGATCCGCGCAGCGGCTTCCTCGAGCTGTCCTGGCGCGCGAGCGAGCCCACCGCTCGCGCGGCGGTGCGCTGCGCCGGCGTCCTCGGCTGCAACCCGCACCTGCTCACGGCCGACGGCGTCACCTTCGTCGGCCACTTCGATCGGTACGAGTCGGTCGGCGGCGCGGCGCAACCCACGGCGGCGTGCTTCTACTCGACGAGCGCGCAGGACGTCGCGTGCGCGCCGTGGTCGAGCTGGCCGGCGCCGGCCGCCGAGTCCAACGAGGCGGCGGCCGTGATCCACGAGACCAACGGCGACGTCGCCGCGGCCCGCCTCTACGAGCAGGGCGGCCGCACGTACGCGCAGCGCCTGCTGCCGGGCACGTCTGCCCTCGGGCCGCGCATCGACTTCGACGAAGGCCGTCCGCCTCGCTACGGCGAGCCGGCGATGTACGTCTCCTGGCGCCCGCGCTTCCGCGGCCTCACCGGCGTCGTCCGCCCGAGCGGCTACATGGAGCTCTACCGCCTGCGCGGCATCGGCGGCGTCGACCGCGTCGTCTTCCCCGACTCGCCGTGCGCGACGCTCGAGAGCTGCGCCGAGGCGCCGTTCTTCGGCTACGGCCAGGCGCAGTGGCTCCTGCCGCTCGACGGCGACGACTCGCTCGTCTTCTACGTCGTCGACTCGTACCTCGGCGAGGTCTCGAACCACCAGTGGATCTACGCGTCGCGCGAGACGATCACGTACGAGGAGCTCGCGGCGCCGCAGGAGGATCCCGATCTCCTGTACCCCGGCTGGCGTCCGGCGTCGGCGCTCGAGGCGATGTGCGTGCGCGCGGCGAGCTGCTATCCCGACGCCGGCGTCATCCCGTCGCAGTGCGCCGGCTACTGGAGCGCGACGGCGAGCTCCGAGCCCGGCGC
>JAIOII010001359.1 GCA_019912685.1 Kofleriaceae bacterium | reverse complement strand
GGCCTGGGCCGTCGTGCTCGCGATCGCCGGCGCGATCCTCTTCTCGCTGCGCGCGCGCATCGCCGCCGTGCCGGGCGCGGTGCTGCTCGGCATCGGCGCCGTGTTCGCGCTCGCGCTCGTCGTGCGCGTCGTCGATCTCGGCGCGGCCGGGCAGACCTGGGACGAGGACGTGTACTGGTCGGCGGGGCGCGACTACGTGCAGAACCTCGTCCGCGGCGACGTCTCCGACGGCGCGTGGATCTGGAACTACGAGCACCCGCCGGTCTCGAAGTACCTCGCGGGGCTCGGCGGGCTCTGGCAGGACGGCTTCGGCACGGCGCGCGCGGTCTCCGCGCTCGTCATGGCGCTCGCGTGCGCGACGCTCGTCGCGATCGGCGCGCGCCTCGATCGCACGGCGACCGGCGCGGCGGCCGGCGTCGTCGCCGCCCTCACGCCGCACCTGGTCGCGCACGGTCAGATCGTCGGCCACGAGGCGCCGACCGCGCTCGCGTGGGCGCTCGCCTGGTGGGTGTCGCTGCGCGTCTGGGATGGCGACCGCGCGACGTTCCGCGCCGTCCTCCCGCGCCTCGTCCTCTGCGGCGTCGTGCTCGGCGTCGCGATCATGATCCGCTACGTCAACGTGCTCCTGGCGCCAGCGATGGGCCTCACGATCCTCCTGCGCGCGCCGGCGTCCGTCCGGATCAAGGCCGCCGGCTGGGGCCTCGCCGTCATCCCGCTCGTCGCCGTCGTCACCGCGATCGTCCTCTGGCCGCGCCTGTGGACGAGCCCGCTCGCGCACCTCGAGTCGTCGTGGGACAAGCTCAAGGGCACGCACTCGGGCGAGCCGTTCCTCGGCACGATCACGAAGACGCCGCCCCGCCACTACTTCCTCGTCTACCTCGGCGCCACGGCGCCGCTCGGCATCCTGCTCGCGTCGCTCGGCGGCGTCGTCGCGTGGGCGCGCGCGCGCGAGCGGCGCCTCTCGCTCGTCATCGCGCTCGTCTGGTTCGCCGCGCCGCTCGGCGTGATGTTCTCGCCGGTGCGCCAGGACGGCATCCGCTACGTCCTGCCGTGCCTGCTCGCGCTCGCGCTCCTCGCCGGCGCCGGCGCCGTGGCCCTCGGCGAGCGCGTCCGGCGCATCCGCCTCGGCGTGCCCGTCGCCGTGCTCGCCGTCTACCTCGCGATCACGTGCTGGCGCATCCACCCCTACTACCTCGACTACTACGGCGAGCACGTCGGCGGTCCGGCGGGCGTGGCGCGCGCCAAGCGCTTCGAGGTTGGCTGGTGGGGCGAGGGGCTCGAGGAGGCGATCGCCTACGTCAACCGGCATGCCGCGCCCGGCGACCGCGTGCACCGCGAGTGCGTCGAGCCCGGCCACCTCACGTGGTTCCGCGGCGACCTCTGGGAGACCGTCCGCGATCCGCGGCAGGCGCGCTGGATCGTCCACTACCATCCGAGCTGGTCGGGCTGCCCGATCCCGCCGGACGCGACCCGCGTCTACACCGTGTCGGCGCAAGGGGCGCCGCTCGCGTACGTGTACAAGGTCGGCCCTCGGTGAAGGCCGCGGGCCTGAACGAACAACCATGACCCCGCGCCGCCTCGCCATCTACCGCGCCGCCGACGAGGCGACCGCCGCCGTCTCCGCCGGCGCTCGGCTCGCGTGCCCGACCGGCTGCGGCATGTGCTGCATCCGCACGCCGCCGCACGTCTCGATCTCCGACATGGCGCCGGTCGCGCGCGCCGCCGTCGCCGCAGGCGAGGGCGAAGCTCTCCTCGAGCGCGCTCGAGGGGCCGGCGCCGGCCCGTGCGTCCTCTTCGCGCCCGGCCAGCTCCCCGGCGGCTGCACCGTCTACGCCATCCGCCCGATCATCTGCCGCCTCTTCGCGTTCGCCGCCGTGCGCGACAAGCACGGCGCGCTCGAGCTCGCCGTCTGCCGCGAGCACACCGCCGCCGATCCCGCCGCGCCCGCCCGCGCGCGCGCCTACCTCGCCGATCACCCCGCGCCCGTCTTCGCCGACTACCAGCTCGACGCGCACGATCCCGACGACGGCCCCGCCGATCTCGTCCCCATCAACGACGCGCTCGCCGCCGCGCTCGAGCGCGAGCTCCTGCGCGCGCAGTATCGCTGATCAGAAGGCGATGCCGAACAGCTCGAGCCCGTCCGTCGCGCTCTTCTTCGCCTTCGGCGTCGCCGTGTCGCCCGCGCGCACGCCGCTGACGTTCCAGCTCTGCGTGCAGTACGGCTTCTTGTTCAGGTAGTACTCCGCGACGAGCACCATCTGGAGCACGCCATCGTCGTTGACCGTGCCGGCCACCGAGAAGCGGCCGTCGAGGCCCTGGATCGAGGTCGGGCCGAGCTTCGACGTCGCCTTCACGCGGCCGGCCTTCGCCGCCGAGCCGGTCATGAGCGGCATGCGATCGATGTCGACCGTGACCGTCTGCGCCTTCTTCTTCTGGATCTGGAAGACCCCGCGCAGCATCGCCATGCCGGTGTTGGTGCAGTTCGAGGTGACCTCCTCGTACTTCACCTCGTAGCGACCGGCGACCGCATCGGCCTGATCGGCGTGGGCCGTCCCCGCAGCCATGACGGCGAGAGCACCGATGAGCAGCGCGCAAGAACGAGGCGTCGTCATGCTGTGTTGGACCGCACCTGGCGTGGCGTGATTCACGTCATGGATCGTCGCGAAAAAACCGAGCGAACGCGAGCGCTTCCTGACCCGGAACCGGCCCGGCGCCGATGTAGGTCAGGGTGCGGCAGCCGCCGTCTTCACCGGCTCGCGGAAGATGACGACGCTCTGGATCGTGCGGACGTCGGTGTTCTCGCGCGCCACGATCGTGACGTGGTTCGAGCCGGGCCACACCGGCACGTCGACCGAGAACGGCAGCGAGCCGGCCTTCGCGGCGCCGCGGTTCGACTTGTAGAACACCTTGCGGGTCTCCATCTTCGCGCCGCTGTTGGACACGAAGATCTGGAGATCCTCGACCTTGGTCTCGTCGGTGACGGTGCCGGTCAGCTTGAACTTCTCGCCTGCGGTCTGGAACGTCGACATCTCGAGCGCGACCGCCGGCGGCGTCACCTGGTAGTGCGTGATCGCCGGGAGGTTGCCGGGCTTGCCGCTCGACGCCGCGAGCGACGTCGACGCGACGAACGCCGGCACACCGCCGTCGAGCTCGACCTTGGTGAACGGGCCGATCGTGCCGAGCCGCTTGAAGCGCGCGCCCTTCTTGAGCCGCGCCACGATGGCCGCGTCCGCCGACGCGCCCTCGCGCGCGTCGAGGTCGGCCTTGGCCTCGACGACCCCGCCGGCCGCCGCGACCGAGCCGCCCGAGCGGAGCACCGGGAACTTCAGCTTCTCGCCCGACTGCGCGCCGAGCTGGGCGTCGTAGATGAGGAGCTCGATCACCGCCTCGTCGGGACGGAGGTCGGGCTGCACGGTGAAGGCGAACTCGACCGTCTTGGTCGCGCCGGGCGCCAGCGCGCCGAGCTCCATGCGCGAGCTCGCGAGCTGGACGCCGTCGCCCGACGCGTTGCGCAGGATCGCCGTGGTCTCGGGCGCCGCGCCGGCGCCGGTGTTCTTGATCATCACGCGCATGCGGTGCTTCTCGCGCCGCTGCAGGAGCCCGTCGCCGTTGCCCTCGTCGATGAGGTGATGGCTGTACGCGAACGTCGGGCGCGCCGCCGCCTGGATCGTCGCCTCGATCGGCGTGATGGTGGCGGTGGCGCCGCGCGCCTCCTTGAGGTCGAACGAGATGCGGTCGACGCGCGCGATCGCGTCCTTGGGGATCTCGACGCGCGTGGTGAACGTGCGCGTCTCGCCCGGCGGGATCTTGCCGAACACGAGCTCGGCGTCGTCGAACACCTGATCGTCGGCGTGGGCGCGCGCGTGGACGCGGTACGCCGGGCCGGCGCCGTCGTTCTTCACGGTGCCGGTGAGCGTCACGATCGAGCCGGGCGCGACCGCGCCGGACGGCGAGATCGAGACCGACGCGGTCAGCTTGGCCGGCGGCTCGCCCGCGGCGGGCGGCGCCCAGTCGACCGACAGCTTGGCGAGCGCGTCGGCGAGCTTCCTGTCCTCCTCGACGCGCCGCTTGGCGACGATCGACTTGGCCGACTTCACGAGCGCCGGGCGCGTGTTCGCGGTCTGGCCGGCGATGAGGTCGCGCGCCAGGCCGGTCTCCCAGTCGACGACGATGTCGTCATCGGCCGCCGCCTCTTCCTCCTCGGGCGTGAGCACGCCGGAGGTCGTCTTGTCCTTGTCCTTCGGCTTCTCGAAGAGGAACGACACCTCGTGCGTGGGCTTGTCGTCGTCCTTGGCGTACGTCGACGTCAGGTGCGCGTCGAGATCCTTCTCGCCCCACGAGCGCGTGGGCGCGAGGAGGCGCACGACGTCGGCCGGCGCGTCGTTCTTGTCGGGCACGTACATGCGCTGGAGCGCGACGTCGGGGACGATGCCGACGCCCTGGATCGAGCGATCGCCCGGCGTCAGGTACTGCTCGACGGTGAGCTTGAGCATCGTGCCGTCGTCCTCGCTGCGGTAGAGCTGCTGCACCGAGCCCTTCCCGAACGTGCGCGTGCCGACGATGATCGCGCGGTCGAGGTTCTTGAGCGCGCCGGCGACGATCTCCGACGCCGACGCGGAGCCGGCGTTGACGAGGACGGCGACGGGGAGCGACGTCTCGCCGTCGCCGCGGCTCGCGCGCCGCGGCTTCCGGTGGCCGCCCTTCACGGTCGTGACGAGCGTGCCCTCGTCGACGAAGAGGTCGCTCACCTCGACGGCCTGCTCGAGGAGGCCGCCCGGGTTCCAGCGCAGGTCGAGGATGATGCCCTTGGCGCCCTCGGCGCGCAGCGCGTTGAGCGCCTGCTCGGTCTCGGCCGCGGTCGAGCCCTGGAAGTTCTTGATCTTGATGATGCCGACGCCCTTGTCGAGCATCTTGGACTGCACCGACTCGACGGCGATGAGCGCGCGCGTCAGGTCGAAGCGGAGGAGCGACGCCTCGCCCTTGCGCTGGACCCAGAGGGTCACGCTGGTCGACGGCGTGCCGCGCATGCGATCGACGGCCTCGTCGCTCGTGAGCACGTCGGTCGACTGGTGGTCGATCTTGACGATGTGGTCGCCGGCCTTGATGCCGGCGTTCGAGGCCGGCGTGTTCTTGATCGGCCGGATCACCATGAGCTTCCGGTCGATCATGCGAATCACGATGCCGAGGCCGCCGAACTTGCCACCGACCGAGACGTCGAGCTCGCGCGCGGCCTCGGGATCCATGAGCACCGAGTGCGGATCGAGCGTCTCGAGCATGCCGTTCACGGCCGCGTACTCGACCTGGGCGAGATCGGCGCCCGGGTTCATGTTGGCCTCGACGAAGCCGAAGATCTTCTTGAGCTGACCGGCGAGGCGCCACGGCGAGTCGACGTGGGCGGTCGAGAAGGTCTCGCGCTTGTCGTTCACGACGACGGTGAGGGCGTCGCGGGCCTCGTCCGGCTCGACGAGGACCTCGGGGATGTTGAGCTGCACGGAGTCGAGGGCCTCGAACAGCATCCCCTTGGGATCGATGCGGCCCGGCTCGACGTAGCTCTCCTTGATGCGGAGGAGCGTCAGGTTGAAGACCTTGAGCTCCTTCAGATCGTGCTTGGCCTGGGCGGGGGTGCCCGGCTGGGCCCGCACCTCCTTGGACTCGAAGCTGAAGCCCACGACACCCTCGTGGGATTTCTTGACCACGGTCAGCACGAGAGCAGAGACGGCTGCGACAGTGACCAGAACCCCGTGGAGGGGCAGCCTCTTGTGCATATGACGAGTATAAGCGGCGATCGCCCTGGTGCCATTCCCCTTGTTCGTCGGTGTAGTACAGTGCCCGCCATGGCCCGAGCCAAGGCGCCGTCGCGCGGCCGCAAGCGGAAAGCCGGCGACGACGACGTGATCGACGTCGGTGAGGCGCCCGTCCGCGACGGCGATGGCGCGGCCGCGAACGAGGATCGCGACGAGGACGCGGAGACCGACGGCGAGGAGCCCGTCGAGGATCTGGTCTCGGCGGCGGCGAGCGTCATCGACGTCGGCGACGAGGAGGCCGAGGCGGACGGAGGCGACGCGGTCGCGGCGGTGGAGGAGGCGGACTACGGTCGCGAGGGGCGGGTCGGGCTCATCAAGCGCGACCCGATGCAGGCGTACATGCAGGAGGTCCGCCGCTATCCGCTGCTCACGCCCGAGGAGGAGCACGCCCTCGCGGTGCGGCTGCTCGAGCACGGCGACAGCAACGCGGCGCGCCGCCTCGTCGAGGCCAACCTCCGGCTCGTCGTGAAGATCGCGTACGAGTACCGCCGCGCGCACAAGAACCTGCTCGATCTGGTGCAGGAGGGGAACATCGGGCTCATGCAGGCGGTGCGGAAGTTCGATCCGTACCGCGGCGTGAAGCTGTCGTCGTACGGGGCCTTCTGGATCCGCGCCTACATCCTCAAGTTCATCCTCAACAACTGGCGCCTGGTGAAGATCGGGACGACCCAGGCGCAGCGCAAGCTCTTCTTCAACCTGCGCAAGGAGCGCGAGCGCCTCGAGCAGCTCGGCTTCCAGCCGACGAGCGCGCTGCTCGCCGAGAACCTGCAGGTCTCGGAGAAGGAGGTCGTCGAGATGGAGAAGCGGCTGGCGGCGCCCGAGGCGTCGCTCGACGCGCCGATGCCCGGCGACGAGGACGGCGGCCGCAGCCGCATCGAGTTCGTGCCGAGCGACGATGTACGCCCGGATCAGGCGGTCGCCGACAATCAGTTCGCGACGTTGTTCAACGAGAAGCTCGACGCGTTCGAGGCGACGCTCGAGGGGCGCGAGCTGACGATCTTCCGCGACCGGTGGCGCACCGATCCGCCCAAGACGCTGCAGGAGATCGGCGACCACTACGGCGTGTCGCGCGAGCGCGCGCGCCAGCTCGAGAAGCGCGTGCTCGACCGGCTGCGCAAGTACCTGCGCAGCGAGCTGGGGACGGACGTGGACATCGATGCCAGCCGGGACTGAGGCGTGAGCGGGACGCTGTACGTGGTGGCGACGCCGATCGGGAACCTCGAGGACCTGTCGCCGCGGGCGGCGCGGGTGCTGCGCGAGGCGGACGTGATCGCGGCGGAGGACACGCGCGCGGCGCAGGTGCTGCTCGCGCGCGCCGACGCGGGCGGAGACGTGAACGCGGCGCGGCGCGTGACGAGCGTGTTCGAGGGCAACGAGGCCGCGCGAGCGGAGAGGATCGTCGCCGAGCTGGCGGCGGGCAAGGACGTCGCGCTGGTGAGCGAGGCGGGGACGCCGGGCGTGTCGGATCCGGGCGAGCGCGTGGTGCGAGCGGTGATCGAGGCGGGCATGAACGTCGTGCCGGTGCCGGGACCGGTCGCGGCGATCGCGGCGCTGGTCGCGAGCGGGCTGCCGGCGGCGGAGTTCCGCTTCGTCGGGTTCCCGCCGCGCGAGGCGGGGGCGCGGGCCGAGCTGTTCGGGCGGCTGCGCGGCGACGCGGCGACGCTCCTCTGTTACGAGGCGCCGGATCGCGTGGGCGCGACGCTGGCGACGCTGGTCGAGGCGTTCGGCGGCGAGCGGCGGGCGTGCGTGTCGCGCGAGGTGACGAAGCGCTACGAGGAGCACGTGCGCGGGACGCTCGCGGAGCTGGCGGCGCGGTTCGCCGACAAGCGCCATGCCCTGTTCCTGGGCC
>JAIOII010001358.1:0-12500 GCA_019912685.1 Kofleriaceae bacterium | reverse complement strand
ACCTTGCCGAAGTCGCGATGCGCGAGCTCGCCGAGGTAGTAGTGCGCCATCGCGATGTAGTAGCGATCGTCCACACGCGTCGCCTTGCGCCACGCGCCGATCGCGGCGTCGAGGGCGGCGCGCGCATCGGGGGCGCGCTCCTGCATGAGCAGGACGTAGCCGAGGCGCGCCTGCACCTCGATACGATCGAGGTGGCTCACGTCCTTGCGCGCGTCGATCTCGCGCAGCGTGCGCTCGGCGTGCTTCCACTCCTTCTTCTCGGCCTCGAGCGCGGCGGCGCGCAGGTGGGCGTCGAGCGACTCGCGACCGGTCGGATACGCCGCGACCACGTCGCGGTACGAGATGATCGCGGCCGGGATGTCGCCCAGGTTCTCGAGCACGATCCCGACGTTGAAGAGCGCCGCGGGCGCGAGCCGGGAGGTCGGGAAGTCGGCGGCGAGCTTGCGGTAGAGCGCGATGGCCTCCTGCGGGTGACCGGCATCGAGCGCGGCCTTGGCCTGATCGAGGAGCTGGGACGGCGCGGTGGCGGTGATGTCACCGGTGGCGGAGGCGGACAGGCGGATCTCTTCCAGGTCGTAGTGCTTCGGCGCGCCGTCACCGGCGCCTGTGCCAGGGCGGGTGCCGGCGTCGCCGGGCCGCGTGCCCGCGCTGGTGCCGGGGCTGGCGTTGCCGAGATCCTCGCCCGGATCGAGCGATGTCGTGACGTCGGTGGGCGCTGGCGCCACAGGGCGTGGCTTGGCGCCGCAGGCGGCGAGACAGAGAGGGAGAAGGAGAGAGGCGAGGCGCATGTCTCTATATTGACGCACGAGACGCGCCGACGACGTAGACGGTAGAAGGGTCAGGGTGAGGGTGAGGGTAAGGGTAAGGCTGTTGAGCCCTTAGATCCCTAGCCCGCGATCACCCTCACCATCACCCGGCGGCTGCGTGGGCCGTCGAACTCGCAGAAGTAGAGCGCCTGCCACGTGCCGAGCACGGGCTTGCCGGCATCGACGATGAGCGTCATCGACGCGCCGATGATCGAGCTCTTGATGTGCGCGTCCGAGTTCGCCTCCGCGGAGACGTAGCCGCCGTCGTGCGGCACGACCTTGCCGAGGTGACCAACGAGGTCGGCCTTCACCTTCGGGTCGCTGTTCTCCTGGATGGTGAGGCCGGCCGTGGTGTGCGGACAGAAGACGCACGCGAGACCGCTGTCGACGCCGCTCTTCCGGATCGCCGACCGCACCAGCGAGGTGATGTCGATCGTCTCGATGCGCGTCGTGGTGCGGACGTCGAAGATCTCGGTGACCGACATGCCGCATTGGTAGCACGAGATCCGAGACGATCTTGCTTGACGAATGCGCTGTCACACCGCTTTGCTAGATCATGAGCATCGTCATTCCATGAAGATCGCGTTCACACACAATCTTCGACTCACTGACGTCCGGCACTCCGAGAAGGAAGCCGAGTTCGACAGCGTCGACACCGTCAACGCGATCGCCGCCGCCCTCGAGGCGGCGGGCCACGAGGTGGAGAAGGTCGAGGTCTCCGGACCTGCGTCCACCCTCCTCGAGCGGCTCGAGGTCATCGACCCCGACGTCATCTTCAACACGGCGGAGGGCCAGCAGGGCAAGCTGCGCGAGGCGCTCTACCCTGCCCTGTTCGAGGAGCTCGGCATCCCGTACACCGGGTCCGACGCGTACGCGAACGCGCTCACGCTCGACAAGTGGCTCACCAAGCTCCTGGTGGCCCGGGCCGGCGTCGACACGCCGCGCGCCTGCCTGGTCAACCCGCGGAACTTCGAGCACGTGGTCGAGCGCGGCGTGGGCCTGGCGTTCCCGGTCATCGTCAAGCCGAACCACGAGGGCTCGAGCAAGGGCATCTACGTCGGCAACGGCTCCAGCAACGGCAGCGGCAACGGCAACGGGTCGAACGGCTCCGGCCGCGACGGCTCGGTCGTGCGCGAGGCGCGCGACCTGCCGGCGGTCCTGAAGAGCGCGCTGCGGGCGTACCCGGACGGCGTCCTGGTCGAGGAGTACGTCGAGGGCATCGACGTGATGGTCGGGTACATCGACGGCGTCGGCCACGACGACGGCCTGCTCGCCCCGGTCGAGCTCCTGGTCGAGACGTCGGCCGACCGCCCGTTCAACGTCTGGGACTACCGGCTCAAGAACGTCGACCCCGGCAAGGTCCAGCTCCGCTGCCCGGCCAGCATCCCGCGCGACATCGCGGCGCGCCTGCGCCAGATCTCGCTCGACGTCATCCAGACGCTCGGGATGCGGGACGTCGCCCGCATCGACTTCCGGATCGCGCCGGACGGTCGGATCTACTTCCTCGAGGCCAACTCGATCCCGTCCCTCGCCCCCAGCGCGCCGCTGTTCGTGGCGACGTCGCAGCTCGGCCTGGGATACGCGGCGACGATCGCCTCGATCCTCAACGCCGCGGCGCTGCGGTCCGGCCTCGCCACGGCGAGCCAGCTCGGCGTCGGTCGCCGGGTGGGACGCGCGCAGCCGATCCGCGTCGGCTTCACGTACAACGTGAAGCGCGACCACGACGGCGACGACGAGGCCGAGTGGGACCCGCCGGAGACGATCATCGCCATCGCCAACGCGCTGGCGCGGCAGGGCCATATCGTCGTCCACCTCGAGGCGACGCCGGACCTCCCGCGCGTCCTCGCGGAGGCCGACGTCGACCTCATCTTCAACATCGCCGAGGGCGTGGAGGGCCGCAACCGCGAGGCCCAGGTCCCCGCCCTGTGCGAGCTGCTCGGCGTCCCGTACACCGGCTCGGACAGCGCCACGCTTGCGATCGCCCTGGACAAGGCGCTCTGCAAGAAGGTGCTGATGCAGCACGACATCCTCACGCCCAAGTTCCAGGTGATGGAGTCGGCGAGGGAGCGGCTGTCACCGGACCTCGACTTCCCGCTCATCGTGAAGCCCAACGCCGAGGGCTCGAGCAAGGGCATCGAGGGCTCCACCAGCGTGTGCGACACGGAGGAGGAGCTGCGGGCAGCGGTCAAGGCGTGCGTCGAACGCTACCGGCAGCCGGCCCTGGTCGAGGAGTACATCGCCGGCCGCGAGTTCACGGTCGGGCTACTCGGCGACAAGCGCCCGCGCGTGCTGGCGCCCATGGAGATCTGCTTCAAGGACGAGCAGAACGAGCGCCCGGTCTACGACTACGCGGTCAAGCAGGAGTGGGAGAAGCACGTCTTCTACCAGTGCCCCGCCAAGCTGACCGAGTCGGAGCAGAAGGCGATCGAGAAGATCGCTCGCGCGACGTTCTGGGCGCTCGACTGCCGTGACGTGGCGCGCGTCGACCTGCGCATGGCGGCGGACGGCCGCATCTACGTGCTCGAGGTGAACCCGCTGCCCGGCCTCACCCCGGGGTACTCCGACCTCGTGCTCATCGCGCAGGCGGTCGGCATCGAGTACGACTCGCTCATCGCCGAGATCATGAGCGGCGGCCTCCGCCGCATGCGCGAGAAGCGGCGCGAGGAGCGCGAGGCGGCGGCGGCCACGGCCGTCGAGAAGAAGGAGGCGGCGGCGAAGGCCGTGGCCAGCGACGCGGCCTCCAAGCTGGAGAAGGCCGCCGAGAAGGCCGAGAAGGCCGCCAAGCGGATGGCCAAGCTCGCCCCGACGCTCGGCCCGCCCGGCGCGTCGACCACCGCCGAAGGCAACGGAAACGGAAACGGAAACGGCAATGGGAACGGGCGCTTGCGCGCTCGCACCGATGGCACCGTCTCCGGCTCGACGGACGGCGACAGCGACCGCACCGAAGCGCTGCCGCACTGACGGTCACACTCCGCGGGCGGCCGGCTCTACCGGTCCATGCGCGGACACCGTTCGTTCGGCGAGCTCGAGGAGTACGAGGGCGACCTCGAGGACCGTCCGCGACGTCCGTCGCCGGGCAAGGTCACCCGGACGATGCGGCTGGAAAACGGCGTCCTGGCGCGCCGGGCGACCGGCCGGGGCGACGAGCCGTTCGACATGACCGGCATGGCCGGCATGCTCGAGCGCACGGCCGGAAGCGGCGACGCCTTGCCCGAGCCCCTGCGCGGCAGCTTCGAGGAGTCGCTGGGCGTCCGCCTCGCCGACGTCCGCGTGCACGCGGACTCCGAGTCGGCCGGCGTCGCGCGCGACGTGCAGGCGAAGGCGTTCACGGTCGGGCAGGACATCTACTTCGGCGCCGGGCAGTACGACCCGAGCTCGCAGGAGGGCAAGCACCTGCTCGCCCACGAGGTCGCGCACACCGCGCAGCAGGGCACGGGCGCCCGGAGCGTGCAGCCCAAGCTCGAGGTGACCAGGCCGGGCGACGCCATCGAGTCCGAGGCCGACGCCGCGGCCGACGCCATGGTCACCGGCAAGAAGGCGACGGTGTCGCCCGCCGCGGTGACCGCGTCGCGCACCGAGGATCCGGCCGCCGCGCCGGCGCAGCCGGTCGGCCCCGCCGACAGCGGCCAGGACGCGACCGAGCTCGCCGGCCACAAGGTGAAGGTGACCGTCAAGCTCGACCGCAAGGCCGGCAAGATGGAGTACGACGCGAAGGACTACGACGAGCTCTACCGCCAGGTCGCCAAGCGCGCCGACGGCCACAAGTGCGCGGGTAGCTGCGAGTGCGGCGCGGCCGACCTCAAGTTCTCAGCTCCCCGGCAGGTGGGCGACAAGGCCGTCGTCGACTCGCTGGCCATCACGGTCACCATCACGGTCTCCGTCCCGACCTGGAAGCAGCTGGCGTCGCAGCCCAAGGCGGATCAGGACAGGTTCAACGCGTGGGCGAAGTCGGTCGCCGCCCACGAGGAGCTGCACTACAAGGTCTACAAGGACGGCTTCGACAAGATGCCCACCGTCATCACCGGTCCCACCGAAGCCGACTGCGACAGCCAGTACGACACGCAGTTCGCCCAGATGGAGACCGACCAGGACCCGATCGACGAGAACCAGCAGCCCGCCGCGCTCGCCGCGCCGGGCGGCATCATCAAGGTGCCGTAGCGCGCCGGCGGGGCCGACGCGCCGATCGCGCGACCGCGAGCACGACGATGAGCGCGAGGCCGGCGGCAGCGCCGGGGTGCGTCGACGACGAGCAGCCGCCGCCGTCATCGGTGGCTTCGTCGTCGCCGGGCAGGACGGGCGGACAGCGGAGGAGCACGTCCTCCGGCTCGGTCGCGAGCGCGAGGTCGGTGCCCGGCAGCGTGGCGCGCATCTCCACCTGGTGCTCGCCCTCGGGCACGCCGAACCCCGACGGAGGCGAGCTCCCGGGGGGGACATCGACGTCGTAGCTGCACACGGCGACGAGACGATCGGCGCCTCGCTCCTCCCAGCTCGCGCCGGGCGCCACCGTCTGGAGGATGCTGCTCCGGGCGGACCAGCGTTGCCCGTCCACGAACGTCGCGAAGTGGAGCACGTCGCGCCAGGGCGCGGCGTCGGACGCCGTCGCGTAGTCGATCGCCATCGCGGCGCTGATCGTCGTCACCGAGATCCAGCAGGAGCCGCTGGCCGTCGAGAGGGTCTCGCTTCGCGTGGGCAGGTTCGTCACCGCCATCGCGCCGAGCCCGGTCGGCAGCGGCGCGGTCGGCCCCGCGGTGAACGTGACGCGGGGCCCGGGTTCGCCGGACGAGGACTCGTTGCACGCGTTGCCGTCGGTGAGCACGTACTGCGTGCCGGGGACGAGCGCCGCGCCGGGTACGAGCAGGTAGTCGCGGCCGTCGCCGATGCGGGTGGCCGTGTACGGAAGCGGCGTCGAAGGATCGGCCGCCGTGCTGAGCGTGACGAGCGTCGGGTCCGGCTCGCCCACGTCGCCGCGCGGGCGCCAGTAGATCGCAGGCAGGTTGGCGGGGACGGTGGCGCCGTCGCCGGGAACGAAGTAGCCGTCCCAGTTGCACGGCCACGGCGAGCACGCGTCCGCCGTTCGCGGCGCGGCGACGAGCACGTGGGCCGCGGCGGCGACAGCGGCGACGGTGGCGAGGAGCGGCGGACGAAGGAGCGGCGGACGAAGGAGCGGCGGCACGGTTCGATCGTAGCTTCCGGGCTAGTATTTGCGTGTGCGGATCGGCACACGCATCACCTTTGCCACCGCGCTGTCGGTCACGGTGACGCTCGCCGTGTACGCCATGTTCGAGGTGCGCGGGCGCGACCGCTCGCGGCGCGAGGCGCTCGAGGCCGAGGCGCGCGCGACCGCGATGGCCATGCGCACGGCGCTCGAGGAGCTGGGCGGCAAGACGCCAGACATCGACGTCGCCGTCCTGTCCCGCAACCTGGCGCGCGAGCTCGCCCGCACGACGCCGTGGCAGGTCGTGATCGTGCCGGCGGACCCGCCGGGCACGGCGCCGCCCCTGGGCCTGACCCCGCAGCAGCTGCGCCGCCTGCGCTACCTCGCGGGGTCGCCGCAGCTCGCCCTGGTCGAGCACGAGCGCGGCGCCCTGTACTACGCCGTGCCGCTGCGGGCGGGGACGGCGCGCGGGCTCGTGGTCACCGGCATGCTCGAGCTGTCGCGGCCGACCGGGATGCTCGGCGACGCGAAGGCGCGCGACATGTGGCGCGCGGCGCTGCTCGTCTTCCTGATCGGCGGGGTCGCGACGACCGCGGTGTGGTTCCTGACGCGCAGCCTCATGACCCAGCCGATGGCCAAGCTGCTGCGCGGCATCGACGACGTCGCCAAGGGCGACCTCTCCCACGTCCTCCTGTCGGAGCGCGACGACGAGATCGGCGCGGTCGCGAGCCGGTTCAACGACATGACGTTCTCGCTGCGCGAGTCGCGCGCGGAGACGCAGCGGCACAACGACGCGAAGTCGAGCCTCGAGCAGCGGCTCGCCCACACCGAGAAGCTCGCGACGATCGGTCAGATCGCCGCCGAGATCGCCCACGAGGTCGGCACGCCGCTCAACGTGATCGCCGGACGCGCGCGCGCGACGCAAAAGAAGGCGGGCGACGTCGAGGCGGTCCACAAGAACGCCGAGATCATCGCGGAGCAGACCGCGCGCATCACGCGCATCATCCAGCGGCTCCTCGACTTCGCGCGGCGCAAGGTCGGGCCGCCCGCGCCCCAGAAGGTCAACCTGAACGCGCTGACGCTCACCACCATGGAGCTGCTCGGCGGTCAGTTCTCGGTGGCGAAGGTCAAGACCCGGCTGGTGCGCGCCGAGGGCCTGCCGATGGTCTCGGGCGACGGCGACCGGCTCCAGCAGGTGCTCCTCAACCTCCTGCTCAACGCGATCCAGGCGATGCCCGACGGCGGCGCGATCACGCTCGAGACGTCGGCCGCGATCCGCCAGCGCCCGGGCCTCGAGCTCGCCCCGGAGCAGCTCTACGTGTGCATCGAGCTCTCGGACACGGGTCCGGGGATCCCCGAGGACCGGCGGGACAAGATCTTCGAGCCGTTCTACACGAGCAAGGACGGCCAGGGCGGCACGGGGCTCGGGCTCGCCGTGTGCGCCGGTATCGTCAAGGAGCACGACGGGTGGATCGAGGTGGGCGACGCGCCGGACGGCGGCGCGCGCTTCCGCGTGTTCCTGCCGTGTTAGGGTCGTGACGTGGTCGAGTCCCCCGCCACCGTCCTGGTCGTAGAGGACGACGATGCGATGCGCGAGCTCCTGGTCGAGGAGCTCGGCGACGCCGGCTACCGCGTGCGCGCCGCCCCGGGCGGGGCGCAGGGCCTCGAGCTCGCGCGCAACGAGCGCGTCGACCTCATCATCACCGACCTGCGCATGCCCGACATCGACGGGTTCGACCTGATCCGCGACGTCGGCGCGCTGCCCGACCCGCCGCACATCGTCATGATCACGGCGTTCGGTTCGATCGAGACCGCGATCAAGGCGGTCAAGCTCGGCGCCTACGACTACATCACCAAGCCGTTCGAGATCGAGGAGCTCCTGCTCCTGGTCTCGAAGACGCTCAACGAGCGGACGCTGCGGCGGCAGGTGGCGCGGCTCCAGCGCGAGGTCGAGCGCCAGTACGGGTTCGAGAACGTGATCGCGCGCTCGGAGGCGATGAAGGAGGTGCTCGGGCTGGTCGCGCGCATCGCGGGGTCGACGGCGAGCGTGCTCATCACGGGCGAGAGCGGCACCGGCAAGGAGCTCATCGCGCGCGCGATCCACTACAACTCGCCGCGCGCGCGGCAGCCGTTCGTCGCCGTCAACCTGGCCGCGGTCCCCGAGACGCTCATCGAGAGCGAGCTCTTCGGCCACAAGCGCGGGGCGTTCACCGACGCGCGCACCGACCGCATCGGCCTGTTCGCGGAGGCCGACGGCGGCTCGATCTTCCTCGACGAGATCGGCGAGCTCGCGCTGCCGCTGCAGGCCAAGCTCCTGCGCGTCCTCCAGGAGCACGAGCTGCGGCCGCTCGGCGCGACCAAGACCCAGCGCATCGACGTGCGCGTGATCGCGGCGACCAACCGCAACCTCGAGGCGATGCAGAAGGAAGGCAGCTTCCGCGAGGACCTCTTCTACCGGCTGAACGTCATCGGCGTCGATCTGCCGCCCCTGCGCGGGCGCCCCGAGGACATCATCCCGCTCGCCGAGCACTTCCTCGCCAGCGTGGGCGCCAAGCAGGATCCGCCGCGGCGCTTCTCGATCGCGCCCGAGGCGCAGCAGATCCTGCTCGGCTACGGCTGGCCGGGCAACGTGCGCGAGCTGCACAACGTGCTCGAGCGCGGCGTCGCGCTGGCGCGCGGCGACGAGATCCGCGCCGACGACCTGCCCGGGCACGTGCGCGAGCGCAAGCCCGGCGACTTCCTCGCGGCGGCGGTCGCGCGCCGCATGACGATGGCGGACCTCGAGCGCGAGTACATCGAGCGCGTGCTCGAGGACGAGGGCGGCAACAAGACGCGCGCGGCGCAGCGCCTCGGGCTCGATCGCAAGACCCTCTACCGCAAGCTCGAGGAGTACGCGCGGCAGGGAGCGCCGGTCGCAGGCGACGACGGGGCCATCGGGTCGGAGTCGAAGGGCTGACATGGCGCTTCCGGCCCGCTGGACGTTCACCACCGAGCCCAGGGCGGCGCGCACGCCGCACGTGATGCTCGTCGCGTTCAGCGCCGGACCGCTCGCCGACAACGTGCCGCTCTCGCTGTCGAAGTTTGGCGGGCCGAGCGCCGAGCTGGTGGGCGCGCTCGACGTGCGCACGATCCCGCGCGGCGCCGACCCGAGCTGGTTCGAGGGCTGGCGCCACGGGTCGCTGCGCACGATCGCCGCCGACGACCTCGGCCCGGCGGCGCTCGCCGAGCTCGACCTCGCCGATCACGTGCACGTCGTGCAGGCGGCGCCGGAGCGCGCCGCGGACCTCGGCTACCTGCAGGCGGCGTGGGCCGTGGCCCGTCACGTCGTCGCGCGCGGCGCCACGGTGGTCCTCGACGTGCACGCGATGATCTTCCATCGCGGCGCGGCGCTGGCCCCGCCGGGCGCGGCGCTCGACGTCGCGCGCGAGCTGCGCATCGTGTTCGAGACCGACTCGACGCGCGACGACGGCGCCCACGCGCTGCACACCCGCGGCCTGAAGAAGTTCGGCGCGCCGGATCTCGTCGCCCTGTGCTCGCCCAACGACGCGCGCCTGGTGTCGGACGTCATCGCGCAGCTCGCCGACGCGGTCGCGCGCGGCGACGACCTCGCCCTGCCCCGCCACGGCGTCGACCTCGAGCCCGGCACCACCTGGTACGCCATCGACGACGAGCACGGGCTCGCCGACATCCTCGGCCTCAACAACGCGGCGCGCGTCCTCGTCGACGAGCGCGGCCGCCACCTCGTCGGCGTGCTCGCGCGGCTGCAGGGCGACCGCGACCGCCCCAAGGCCTAGCCCGCCTCGGCGTCAGCCGAGGCGGTCGCGCAGGCGGCGCAGGCCGAGCTCGGTCTTCGTGTCCTCGAGCTCGCCGCGCACGCACGCGGCGATCGCCTCGTCGAGATCGAGCCAGCGCGTGACGGCGCCCTCCTCCATGGGCGAGCCGTCGCCGGCGATCGGCTGCTGGGTCGCGGGGTCGACCTCGACGGCGACGTAGTGGAACTTCTCCGGCATCGAGCCGGCGCTCGGGAAGCTGCCGGCGCCGAGCCGCTCGACGGCGTCGGCGGCGACGACGAAGCCGGCCTCCTCGAGCACCGCGGCGGCGGCGCGGGCGCGCACGCCGCCCTCCCCGCGGTCGCCCTCCTCGATGATGCCGGCGACGAGCTCGGTGAGCATCCGTCGCGGCGCGGCCTCCGGGATGGGGAGCGTCGCCGGATCGCGGCCGAAGTAGAGCGCGGGGCGGAGGCCGTCGCGCACGAGCACGGAGACGCCGCCGTCGGCGCGGCGGTGCCAGACGACGACGACGACGGCGTCGAGGCCGTACGGGCGGACGACGAAGTCGCAGACGTAGCGCGCCGACAGCGAGCCGTCGGCGCGGCGGTTGCGCATGCGGAGGCGGCGGAGCGCGAGGAAGCCGCCGGTGCCCACGATCTCGTCGGACTCGATCTCGAACAACATGGGAGGAAAGTATATGGTCGCGGCATGGGAGAGCTGTCCGGGCAGCGCGCGCTCGTGACCGGTGCCTCGGGCGGCATCGGCGCGGAGATCGCGCGCGCCCTGGCCCGCCGGGGCGCCGCGCTCGTCCTGTGCGCGCGGCGCGGGGCGGAGCTCGAGGAGCTCGCGGCCGAGCTGCGGAAGGCGCACGGCGTGGCGGCCGACGTCGTCGTCGCCGATCTGTCGGTCCCCGGCGCGGCGATGGAGCTCTGGGGCAAGGCGACCGCCGGCGGACCGGTCGACATCCTCGTCAACAACGCCGGCTTCGGCCACTTCCGCCCGTTCGGCGACATCGCGCTCGAGCGCGAGACCGAGATGCTGCGCCTCAACATCATCGCGCTGGTCGAGCTCTCGCACGCGTTCGTCGCCGCGCACCGCGATCGCCCACCCGAGCAGGCCGCGTACCTCATGAACGTCGCGTCGATCGCGGCGTGGCAGCCGGTGCCGCACTTCGCGACCTACGCGGCGAGCAAGGTCTTCGTCCGCAACTTCTCCGAGGCGCTCCACCTCGAGCAGAAGGGCAAGGCCGTGCGCGTCCACTGCCTGTGCCCCGGCGGCACGCACACCGAGTTCCACGCGACCGCCGGCGCCGGCAACTACGGCAAGCTCGCCAACGCGTCGATGCTGTCGGCGGCCGACGTCGCCGAGCAGGGCGTGCGCGCGATGCTGCGCGGCAAGAAGACGCTGGTCACCGGCGTCCTCAACAAGCTCTCCTGCTTCTTCACCGGCATGTCCCCGCGCGGCGTGACGTCGCGCGCGTCCATGTTCGTGATGGGCAAGCCGCGCCGCGACGCGCTGCCGGCGACGACCAGCTCCGCCAAGCTCCCCGCGGGCGACAAGGGAACATGACGACCGAAGCCGACAACCTGCGGCGCTGGGACGGCCAGCGCCGCGGCCACTACGAGGTCTGGTACCTGACCCTCAACGATCCGGCGAGCCGTGACGGCTACTGGATCCGCTACACGCTCGAGGCGCCGCTCGACGGTCAGGGCGAACCGTACGCCCAGCTGTGGTTCGCGCGGTTTTCGGCCCACGCCGGAGACGGCGCGCGTGGTGCGACCGGCGTCGCCGACGGCGCGCGCACGTTCGGCATCAACCGCAGGTTCCCGATCGCGTCGTTCGTGTCGCCGATGCCTGGCGCCGGCGAGCCGTTCGCGGTGACGATCGGCGGCAACCGGCTCGGGCACGACTCCGCGAAGGGCGCGATCTCGGGCGACGGCCACTCGGCGGAGTGGGACCTGCGCTGGACGCCGGCGACGAAGACGCTCCACCAGCTGCCGTCGTTCTTCTACCGCCGCGGCGGCCTGGCGCAGACGACCGTGCTGTCGCCCAACGTCGACGTCGTGATCGACGGGACGATCACCGTCGACGGCAAGCGCTTCGACCTGCGCGACGCGCGCGGCGGCCAGACCCACCTCTGGGGCAAGAAGCACGCCTACGAGTGGGCGTGGGGCCACTGCAACGCCTTCGACGACGCGCCGCGCGCCGCGCTCGAGGTGCTCTCGGTGCGGCTCATGCGCCGGGGCATGAAGCTGCCGCCGATGACGGTCGCGACCCTCTGGCTCGACGGCGAGGAGATCGTGCTCAACCGGATCGATCAGGCCCTGCTCGCGCCGGCGTACGAGACGAGCACCGGGCGCTTTCGCTTCGTCGCGCGCAGCTTCAGCGAGCGCCTCGAGGGCGAGTTCAGCTGCCGCCCGGAGGATCTCGTGCGCGCGAGCTACCACGATCCCGACGGCGAGCCGTCGTACTGCCACAACTCGTGCATCGGCGACCTGCGGCTCACGCTCTCGCGCCGCATCCGCGGGCGCTGGCGCGAGACGGCGCGGCTCGTCGCGCCGCGCCGCGGTCACTTCGAGATCGCGGGCCGCGCGAAGGATCCGGCGGTCACCGCCGAGCACGTCACGGTGGAGTAGGCGGAGAGGCCTCGGGCCTCGGACCTCGGGCCTCGGGAAGAAGGCCTCGGGCCTCGGAGCGCACCCAGCTGCCGTAGCTCACGGCGAGGGCGCGAGCCGCGGCCGGTGACGGCAGGCCGAGGGGCTGCGCGGC
>JAIOII010001357.1 GCA_019912685.1 Kofleriaceae bacterium | reverse complement strand
CCGACGGGTTCGTGCGCGGGCTGGGCGCGAAGCCGGCTCCCGCCGGACGCAACCTGCTCGTCTTCGCCACGCCGAGGAAGGCGCTCACCGACACGCGCTGGGACATGGGCGGCTGGTACCTCGACACGTCCGGGCTCGCCGCGGCCGACGCCGCGCTCGTCGTCGCGAAGCGGCCGGTCTGGCTCGTGGTCGCGCGCCCCGCCGTCGCCGACGGCGCCGCCACCTTGCACGCCGTGGTCGCGCTCCGCCGCCTCCTGGATTAGCCTGAAAGCTCAACCGTCACGGCCACCTGTGCACACCCCGTACGATTTTCTGCGACCGGCGCCCGCGTCGCGGCTCGTCCCCTCGAGACCAGAAACGAGGAACCGATGAACCGCCACGTGATGAACACCGCCCTCTTCGCCACCGCAACGCTCGCTGCCGGCGCCGCCTGCTACGGCTCGGCGCCGCCGCGCCCCGCCCAGATCCCGCTGCCCGAGCTCTCGGGCGAGGCGACGATCAGCGTGCACAGCGAGACCACCACCACGATCGAGAACCGGCTCAAGGAGTCGTGGACCTGCCCCGCCGGTCACGCCGAGGGCTCGCCCGCGTGCTCGCGCACCACCTACGAGGTCGCCGAGCCGGTGACCCGCACCGAGACCACCGCGACCTACGGCGCCGAGCCGATCACGTACGGCCAGTTCAAGGTGCTCACCGATCCCGACTACGACGCCAAGGTCGCGCGCCTCGACGACATGCGCGAGAAGTGCAAGGGCGCCAACCTGCCACGCTACGTCGGCATGGGCCTCATGATCGGCGGCGCCGTCGGCTGGATCCTCTCGCCCTACGGCAAGATCTTCCCGCAGGTCGGAACCGTCGCGCTCGTCGGCGGCGGCGCGTCGTACGCGTTCGGCTACTACGGCTACGGCGGCAAGACCTGCAACGAGGCGCGCGCCCTCTACCACCAGCTCGACTTCAGCGAGGAGGCCGACTGGAAGTCGGCGTGGGGCGCCGACACGGCCGCCGAGATGAAGCGCCTCTCCGAGGAGTTCAACACGCGCGGCGCGCGCCGGGCCCCGAGCGAGAGCCTCGGCTTCAGCGACTGACGTCCGCTGGCCAGGTCGCGAAGGCCTGCGCGAAGCGCTCCGGCGACGCGACGCCGTGGTGGAGGAGGATGGCCTCGGCCAGCTCACCGAGGGCGCCGATCACGGGGAGCTCGAACGCCGAGTGGTTGATCGCCTTGTCGAGGTGCGCGCGCGCCCGCGCCGGGTCGCCGGCCATCACGGCGAGCGCCGCCTCGAGCAGCTCGGCGATGGCGCGCAGGAACGGCGAGCGGTCGCGCGCGATGCGGGCGAGGTGCGTGCGTGCGCCGGCGGCGTCGCCGCGGCGGATGCAGATGCGCGCGAGCTCGATCGACGTCTCGACCCGCACGATCTGCACGTGATCGAGCACGCCGCCGAGGAAGCGGCGCAGCTCGGCCTCGGCGGCGTCGAGACGGTCGTCGGCGCCTTCGTAGAGGGCGAGCTCGGTCACCGCGCGCGCGTGGAACCAGTGCTGGAGGTGGAGCCGCTCGCCCTCGGCCCAGCTCGCCGCCTCGAGCTCGGCGTGCGCGCGCTCGACGTCGTCGGCGGCGAGCCACGCGACGTTCGCCGACCAGCGGAACGTCGTCGCGGCGTAGCGATCGCCGCGGCGGAGCGCGTCGCGCACGTACTCGTCGTAGCGCGGGCGCAGCTCGCCGAAGCCGCCGTGCCGGCGCATCGCGAAGAGGAGGAACATGCGCAGGTGGTTGAGCTCGGCCGCCGTGCCGTAGGTGTGGTTGCGCAGCTGCTCCTCGGCGTCGACCATGACGTCGATCGACTCGATGAGGTTGCCGGCGAAGTACTCGACGATGCCCTCGGCGGCGCGCGCGACGGCGAGCAGGAGGCGGCTCTTGCACTCGAGGGCGAGGGCGGTCGAGCGGCGCATGAGCTTGCGCGCGCGCGCGGTATGGCGCTCGCCGCCGGCGGCGACGTGCATCGAGTGATAGGCCATCGCGTACGCGACGCGCCGTGGATCGCCGATCCGCATCGCGACCTGGAGCGACGCCGCGGTGAAGGTCGTGCCGACGATCGGATCGACCATGCCGAGGCCGAGCGAGGCCGCGCGGTACACCTCGTAGCGCCGGCACAGCGCGGGATCGGCGAGTGCCTTGACCTCGAAGTCGACGCCCCGCACGGCAAGCCACAGCATGCGCGCGATGAGCTGGCGCTTCGCGGCGGACGTGCTGCGCGGCCAGCCGATGCCGACGTCGGTGAGCACGTCGCGCAGGAGGGCGAGGCCGCGCTGCGTGTGGCCGCTGATCAGGAGCTGCTCGGCGGCCGAGCGCCGGCAGTGGAAGCCCTCGTCGCCCTTCAGCTCGTGGGCGGCGCGCAGGTACGCCTCGGCGGCCTCGGGGCCGCGGCCGGCGCAGGCCAGCGCCTCGGCGCGCTCGACGAGCAGCTCGCGCCGGATGTCGCGATCGCCCTGATCGGCGC
>JAIOII010001356.1 GCA_019912685.1 Kofleriaceae bacterium | reverse complement strand
AGCCCGGCACGTCCGCCGGCGCCAACGGTGGTCCGCGCCCCGCGGCAGGCACGCCACGCCCACCGGCTGGCGAGCGACGCCCCCCGCCGGCGGATCCGCTCGCCGATCTCAAGCGCAAGGCCGCGGCCGCGAATCAGCGCTCCTCGGCGTCGGTCGACGACGAGCTGGCCGCGTTGAAGCGTAAGATGACCGAGACGTCGAAGAAGAAGTGATGCGGTTTTCCTCCCGGCTGCAGCTGCTCATCGGCCTGGCCCTCGCCATGGCCGCGGTGGTGCTCCTCGCCGCGTGCCCGCCCAAGAAGCCGCCGCCCAAGCCGAAACAGGAGTGGAAGACCGAGCCGCGCCCGGTGAAGAAGAAGGATCGGCCGCGCCCGAGCCACAAGTCCCACGAGCACCCGCACGGCGCCCACCCCCACGCGGGCAACGATCACCATCACCACCCGCATCCGCACCCGCACATGGCCGGCCAGAACGGCCACCACCACCCTTACTGACCGGAGCGGCCGTAACGGTCTTCCAGCCGCACGACGTCGTCGAGCTCGGGGGTCGACACCTCGAGGACGTCGGTGTCCTCGATCGCGATCATGCGGTGGCGGAGCCCCGGCGCGATGTGGAACGGCTGCATCGGCGCGAGCTCGGTCGCCTGCGGCGGCTCGCCGTCGCGGAAGTGCTCGAAGCGCATGCGCCCGCGCAGCACCATCACGGTCTCGTCCTTCTGGCGGTGGTACTGGAGCGAGAGCGCCTCGCCCGCCTTGATGTGCAGCACCTTGCCGACGTAGCGGTCGGTGCGCGCCCAGATGAGCTCGTGGCCCCAGGGCTTCTCGACGCGCGTCGTCATTGTTGCCGACTCCGGCCTGCTCGCGCGCAGACGCGCTCGGCCGCTTCGTCGTGGGCGCTACCCCGGGGCTCGCTTCGCTCGCGGCCCCACTCCTCGCGGCCGGCCGTCGTCACTTCTTCGGCGCCGGCTTCGTCGCGTCGGCGGGCGGCTTGGCGTCGATGTCCGACGTCGCCTCGCCGGCCTCGGGCTCGGGCGCCACGAACTTGGGCCGGATGCCCGGCACCTCCTCGCGGCGGTCGACCTTCTTGTCGTAGTCGTCGTCGTAGAGGATCGCGACCAGCGCGCCGTCCTTGTACTGCTCCCAGTAGTCGGGCTCTCCGTCGGCGTTGCGATCGCGGCGCACGGCGGTCAGCGACTCGAAGCGGTCGTAGACCTCCTTGATGTCGTACTTGCCGTCGAAGTCGCTGTCGCGCTCGACCTCGATGCGCTTGCCGGTCTTGGGATCGTAGATCGCCGACATGTCGAAGCGGCCGTCGTAGTCGAAGTCCGCCTTCTCGAACGCGTTCGAGCCGCGCGGCGTGTAGCCGACGACCCAGTCCTTGCGGCCGTCGTGATCGAAGTCGACCTGCTTGCAGGTGAGGATCTCGAGCTTGGTGCCGCCCTGATCCTCGACCTTGTACATCTTCCAGACGTCGGGGCGGTTGTCGCGGTTGAGGTCGTACGTGATGACGTTCTTGCCGCTCGTCTCGCACAGGGTCGGATCGACCTTGGCCACGCTCGACGACGTGTCGCCGCCGTCCTTGGGGGTCGAGGCGTCCTTCTTGTTCTTGTTGCACCCCGCCGCCGCGCCCACCGAGACCAGGGCGCCGAGCAAGATTCCCGTGCGGATTCGCATGGGTCGAGCCTAAGCGGGGCCGCGCTCCCGCGCAAGGCGCGCGCGGTTGACCCGTGACGTGGCGCAACGTAAGGTGCCGAGCCCCCGGGCTCCTCGATGTCCTTCCCCGCCGAACGCATCCGCAACTTCTCGATCATCGCCCACATCGACCACGGCAAGACGACCCTGGCCGACCGGATCCTCGAGTATTGCGGCGCGCTCACCGAGCGCGAGCGCGAGAACCAGTTCCTCGACAACATGGATCTGGAGCGCGAGCGCGGCATCACGATCAAGGCGCAGGCCGTGCGCCTCAAGTACCTGGCCGAGGACGGGCTCGAGTACCAGTTCAACCTGATCGACACGCCGGGGCACGTCGACTTCCACTACGAGGTGTCGCGCAGCCTCGCCGCCTGCGAGGGCGCGCTCCTCGTCGTCGACGCCGCGCAGGGCGTCGAGGCGCAGACCCTCGCCAACGTCTACGTCGCGCTCGACAACAACCTCGAGATCGTGCCGGTCCTCAACAAGATCGATCTCCCGGTCGCGCGCCCCGACGAGATCAAGCAGCAGATCGAGGACCTCATCGGGCTCCCCGCCGACGACGCGTGCCTGGTGTCGGCCAAGACCGGCGTGGGCATCCCCGAGATGCTCGAGGCGATCGTCAAGCGCATCCCGCCGCCCAAGGCGGATCGCGAGGCCCCGCTCCAGGCCCTCATCTTCGACAGCTGGTACGACACGTACCGCGGCGTCGTCGTCCTGGTCCGCGTGTTCCAGGGCTCGATCAAGAAGGGCCAGAAGCTCCGCTTCTGGGCGACCGACGTCACCTACGACTGCACGATGGTGGCGGTGCGCAAGCCCTTCCCGGTCGAGCTCGACGTGCTCGACGCCGGCGAGGTCGGCATCCTCGCCGCGTCGATCAAGGACATCGCGCACGCGCGCGTCGGCGACACGATCACCGACGCGGCCAACCCGTGCGCCGCGCCCTTGCCCGGCTTCAAGGCGGTCAAGCCGATGGTGTTCGCCGGCATGTACCCGGTCGACGCCGCCGACTACCAGGATCTCAAGGACGCGCTCGGCAAGCTCGTCCTGAACGACGCCGCCGTGACCTACGAGCCGGAGTCGTCGTCGGCCCTCGGCTTCGGCTTCCGCTGCGGCTTCCTCGGCCTCCTCCACATGGAGATCATCCAGGAGCGGCTCGAGCGCGAGTTCGATCTCAACCTCATCACCACCGCGCCGAGCGTGCAGTACCGCGTGCATCTGCCGGGCGGCGACGTCGAGGTCGTCGACAACCCGGCCAGGATCCCCGACCTGGGCAAGTTCGAGTCGATCGAGGAGCCGGTCATCACCGCGACCGTGCACCTGCCGCAGGAGTACGTCGGGCCGATCATGCAGCTCTGCGAGGAGCGGCGCGGGACCCAGCAGGGGCTCCACTACGATCCGGGCGGGCGCGTGCGCGTTGTCTACGTGATCCCCCTGGCCGAGGTCGTCTTCGGGTTCTACGATCGCCTCAAGACCATGAGCCGCGGCTACGCGTCCCTCGACTACGAGCCCGCCGGCTATCGCACCGCGGATCTCGTGCGCCTCGACGTCCTGGTCAACGGCGAGCGCGTCGACGCGCTGTCGATCGTCGCCCACCGCGACAACGCGTACCACCGCGGCGTCGAGCTCTGCTCGAAGATGAAGGAAGTGATCCCGCGCCAGATGTTCGACGTCGCGATCCAGGCGGCGATCGGCAGCCGCATCGTCTCGCGCGTGACGGTGAAGGCGATGCGCAAGGACGTCACCGCCAAGTGCTACGGCGGCGACGTGACGCGGAAACGCAAGCTGCTCGAAAAACAGAAAAAAGGCAAGGCGCGGATGAAGAACGTGGGCAGCGTGAACATCCCGCAGGCGGCGTTCATGGCGGTGCTGGATACGAGTGAGTAGGTATCACTACCCATTCGAAGCACTGCTTTGCGGGACGCCAGTCGCCCCGAGTCAAACCATCTCGGTCCCACCACCCGGCTCTGTGGGTGGTGCTCTTTCGACAACGCACTACTA
>JAIOII010001355.1 GCA_019912685.1 Kofleriaceae bacterium | reverse complement strand
TCGGCTGCGGCGCGCCGCGCGCGCTCTACGACCGCTTCGCGGGGACGGCGCCCGCGTCCTGGCGGTTGCCGGGCCGCGCCGGGAAGAGCGCCGACCTGCCCTACTTCGCGAACGCGTACACCGCGCCGAGCGGCGTCGAGGTCGTCACCGCCAACTGCCTCGGCTGCCACGCCTCGTTCCTGCGCGGCGAGCTCGTGATCGGGCTCGGCGAGTCGGCCTCGGACTTCACCATGGACGTCACGCCGATGATCGCGGCGGGCGCCTTCCTGCCCGCCGGTCCCGCGGAGAAGGCGGAGCTCGACAGGCTGCTCGGGCGCGTGAAGGCGCTCGCGCCGCACATCCGCACGCGCACCATCGGCGCCAACCCGGCCGATCACATCGCCGCCGTGCTCTTCGCCCACCGCGATCCGGCGACGCTCGCGTGGTCCGACGCGCCGCTCATCGAGCTCCCGTCGGCCGAGCCCATCCCCGTCGACGTGCCGGCGTGGTGGCTCCTGAAGAAGAAGGCGGCGATGTTCCACACCGGCGCCGGCCGCGGCGATCAGGCGCGCATCATGATGACGGCGTCGGTCCTGTGCGTCGACGACGTCGCGAGCGCGCGCGCCGTCGACGCGTACTTCCCGGACATCCGCGCGTTCATCCTGTCGCTCGAGCCGCCTCGCTATCCCGCGGCGATCGACGCGACCCTCGCGGCCCGCGGCGAGGCCGTCTTCGAGCGCCGCTGCAGCCGCTGCCACGGCACCTACGGCGAGGGTGGCCAGTACGAGACCCGCGTCATCCCGCAGGCCAAGGTCGGGACCGATCCGCTGCTCGCGCGGCACGCCGGCCAGTTCGCCGCGCCGTTCCGCGCCTGGTTCAACGGCTCGTTCTACGGCGAGGTCGCGCGCCTCGAGGGGCACGACGGCTACGTCGCGCCGCCGCTCGACGGCGTGTGGGCGACGGCGCCGTACTTCCACAACGGCTCCGTGCCCACGCTCGCGGCCGTCCTCGACAGCTCGCGTCGCGAGGAGGTCTACGTCATCCGCCGCGGCCACGACGCCTACGACCTCGACGCCGTCGGCTGGGAGTCGCTCGGCGTCGCCCTCCCCGTCGATCCCGCGATCGATCCGAGCTGGGTCTACGACGCGCGCGCGCCCGGATACTCGAACGCCGGCCACACGTTCGGTGATTCGCTCACCGCCGCGGACCGGCGCTCGTTGCTCGAGTACCTGAAGACGCTGTGACGTCTACGGCGAGGTCCAGCTCGCGTTGATGGTGTACGTCGCCGAGGTGTAGCCGTAGACGCTGATGTACGCGCTGGTCTGGCCCGCCGGCACGGTGATCGTGCAGCGCTCGGTGGCGGTCGAGTTCCACGACCGGCAGTGGAAGGTCGAGAGCGTCGGGCGCGAGCCGAAGCGGACGTAGAGGTCCGGATCGCCGGTGCCGCTCATCTGCACGTCGAACGTGGTGCCGGGGAGCACGGTCAGCGGCTGGTAGTTCACCCACGCGCGCAGGCCGACGCTGCCGCTCGCCGAGCCGGTGCGCGGCGTGCCCTCCGAGG
>JAIOII010001354.1 GCA_019912685.1 Kofleriaceae bacterium | reverse complement strand
CGACGGGCACGGCGTGCTCGCCCGCGTGCCCGTCGACTATCGCAACCTCGGCGGCGGCGCCCTGCGCGTCACCGCCGGTGGCGCCGCCCACGAGATCCGCGTCCTGGCCGCCGACGATCGCGGCGTGCGCTGGCAGGACGGGAACGTCGCGCATTCCGCACGCATCCTTCGACTCGCTTCGCTCGCTCAGGACGAACGGCGGGTTCACGTGAGCGGGGACGGGTGGAGCGTCGACCTCGTGCTCGAGCCGCGCTTCCCCGACAGGAAGGCGGAGATCGCGCCGGGCAGCCTCGTCGCGCCGATGCCCGGCAAGGTCGTCAAGGTGCTCGTCGGCGTCGGCGATCGCGTCGAGGCGGGCGCGACGCTCCTCATCCTCGAGGCGATGAAGATGGAGCAGCCGGTGAAGGCCGCCGTCGCCGGGACGGTGTCGTCGCTCGCCGTCGCGCTCGGCGAGCAGGTCGAGGCCGATCAGCTCCTCGCCGTCGTGAGCGCCTGAGCTGCGCGTCCTTCGTCGAGCTCCGCTCGCTCGGGACGAACGGAGCGGTCACGCGTCGGGCTGGGCGTCGTCGACGCCCGCGTCCACCGCGGCATCCGGCGTCGGCGCGTCGACGCCGGCGTCCTCGCCGCTCGACGGGCAATTGGGTGGCGTCATCGGGAGGTTGGCGGGTGTCGTGTCGGTGATCCGGGTCGCCGCGAAGGTCGACCCGACGAGGTCGAGGCCGGCGGCGCTCCCCGAGACCTCGCCGCAGAAGAAGTCCGGCGACATGATCGTGCCCACCGCCTGGACGGTCAGCGGCTGCGGCGTGCCCGAGAACGGGTTGGCCAGGGCCGGAAGCGTCCCGGAGAATCCCGACGAGAACGTGCCGTCGGCGTTGACCGTCGCCTCGGACGACACCAGCGCCGGCGGCACCTCGCTGCGCTCGGTGCACGTCGAGTACGTGCAGAGCGGCGTGACCTCGCCGTTGAACGTCGCCGTGTCGCCGTCGATCGTCAGCGTCGAGCGCAGGATGAACTGGATGTAGAACTCGGGGCTGTTCGAGGTCTCGAAGCCCGCCTTCGTGACGTACAGGAACGTGCCCGTGATGTCGTGGATATCGCCGCTGGCACGGTCGATCGTGCTGGCGTCGGTGAAGCCGACCCGGTCGGCGAATTGATCGAAGTTCCCCTTCGCGTCCACGCAGCCGGCCGCGCCGGCGCCCATCCCCATGGCCCCCAGCACTCCCAGGACATGAGCAGGTTTCAGCATCATTGAAAAACTAAAGCCGTTGACCGGTCGAGGTCAACGGCTTTGGGCCGGTAAGAAACGCTTGATTGTCGAGCTAGTTCGGGCAGTTGGCAACCGGCGGAGGCAGATTCGCCGGCGTGGTGTCCGTCACCCGAATTGCACCGAAGGTGGAACCCGTGAGATCGAGCCCGGCGACGGTGCCGGTGACGCTGCCGCACACGGCGTTCTCGCTGATGATCGAGCCGACCAGGGTGCCGTCCAGCGGCTGGGCCGTGCCGCTGAGCGGGTTCGCGCCGCCGGGCAGCGTGCCCGACAGGCTCTGCGAGAACGTGCCGTCCGCGCCGACCGGCGCGACGTTGGTGAGCGCCGGCGGAATCGGCTCGCGCATGGTCGTGCACGCGGTGTTCACGCACAGCGGGGTGAAGCTTCCGTCGAGCGTCGGGCTGGCGCCGTCGGTGAGCGTCCAGTTGACGAGCAGCTGCACGTAGTACGCGGGGTCGTTCGAGGTCTCGAAGCCCGCGTGCACGGAGAGGAGGAACGTGCCCGTGATGTTGTGGATCGCGCTGGGCGGCGCGTCCGTCGTATTCGCGTCCGTCGTGCCCACTCGATCGCTGAAATCGTCGAAGCTCTTGCCTGCATCCACGCAAGCACCTAGGCCGACAAGTAGTGCGGCCACGCTGAACCCGGTTGACAAGCGTTTCACCATGGTTGAAAAGATACAGCACGCCTGAGCCATCGTCAACGGCTAAGTAATTGAAAGGCCTAAGAAACAAATGTTTCGTTCACAACACTTGCTACGTGCCGTTTTCAGTGTCGCTGTAATGGCCTCCACGGCTCACGCGGGTGGGTTCTCGACTGCCCGCTTCGGGGGCGAGCGGACGCACGCAGCGTCCGACCAGCTCGGGACCGTCTATTACAACCCGGCCGGGCTCGCGTACGGCAGCGGCACGCGCGGCGTGATCGAGGGTCTCTTCGCGTACCGGACGATCGAGTACACGCGCCCCGTCGGCGCGATCGACAACCCCGACGATCCCAACGGCACGCCCACCGACGGCGTCGGCGCGAACGCGGGCGAGGCGACGCTGGCCAACACGCTCGCGAGCCCGTTCATCGGCATCGCGACCGATGCCGGCATCGAGGGGCTCGGCGTCGGCGTCGGCATCTACGTGCCGTTCGGCGGCCAGGCGAAGTGGGATCGGAACGAGGCGTTCGCGGACAGCACGATGTACCCGGGCGCCGTCGACGGCCCGCAGCGCTGGGCGGCGATCGAGGGCGAGCAGCGCTCGCTCTACTACACGCTCGCGGCGGCGTGGCGCACGAAGACGGGCTCGTTCGGCGTCGGCGCCGGCCTGAACGTGGTGCAGAGCAGCGTCTCGCTCGTGCGCGCGCGCAACGTCGACGGCAGCGACGACCTGGTGTCGGCGGGCGGCGTGCTCAAGGAAGGCCGCAGCCTCGTCGAGGGTGAGGGCATCCAGCTCGGCGCCGGCATCGGCGTCATGTTCAAGCCGACGCCGTGCTCGCGCATCGGCGTCTCGTACCAGTCGCAGCCCGGTTTCGGCGAGATGAAGCTCGAGGGCACGCTCACCAACAAGTTCGGCACCGGCCCCGAGCTGGTGAGCGACATCGAGGTCCGCCAGGAGCTGCCGGACGTCGTGCGCGTCGCCGGCGAGTGGCACGCCTTCACCAGGGCGGCGCTCCATGTCGCGTTCGATTACCAGCGCTGGTCCGCCTACAAGAACACCTGCATCATGAACGCGGGCTCGTCGGGCGCGTGCGCGGTCAACGCCGACGGCTCGACGGACGAGCAGGGCATCATCGTCAACGTGCCGCGCAACTGGGCGGACACGTACACGATCCGCGCAGGCGGCCGCTACTTCGCGAGCGACGCGCTCGAGGTGAACGGCGGCCTGACGTACGACACGAGCGCGATCCCGTACGACGAGGACAAGGACGACTCGATCGATCCGTCGCTCTTCGACATGAACAAGATCATCGCGCAGGCCGGCGTGGCCTACCGCACGGGCAAGCTCGACCTGACGTTCACCGCCGGTCACGTGCTCTACCTCGAGCGCACCGTCGAGCCGCGCGCCGCCGATCCGCTGGCGCCGAGCCGCAACCCCGACATGGCCGGCACCTACAAGTCGGCGGTCACGTACGGGATCCTCGGCGTCGGCGTGCACATGTGAAAGCGCCCTGTGGACCGCCGTTGACGCGGCGGGCCGATAAGTGAGCGTGGCGGCGGCGCGGATGTGAGCGGGAGCGCGTGGCATGGCGGCTGCTCTCTCGCCTGCCATGCGCAACCGCCTCCTCCCCCTCCTTGCTTCGCTTCCGCTCTCGCTCCTCGCCGCGTGTGAATGGCACGAGGTCGAGCAGGGCCGTCTCGGTCGCCTCGAGCTCATCCCGAGCGACTGCGGCAGGGCCTACTGCGACCTCGACGACGGCATCGCCACCGGCGGTGACCTGTCGATCACCGTGCGCGGCAAGGACGGCGCGTCGGCCGCCGGCCTCTCGCTCGTGTCGAGCGCGCCGTGGATCGTCGACGTGATCGACCTCGAGGCCGACGGCCTCGAGCCACGCTTCCGCGTGCTCGGCACCGGCGCCGGCCTCGCCGACCTGAGCGTGATCGACGGGACCGGCTACGAGGTCGACTACCTCCCCGTCGAGGTCGCGACGGTGGCCGACCTCGAGGTCTCCGTCGTGGGCGAGGGCGCCAGCGAGCTGGTCACCGTCGGCTACGACAGCGCGTTCGAGATCCAGGTCGGCGAGCTCACCACGCTCGACGTGATCGGCACGTCCCGCGGCCGTGACCTCACCGGCGCGTACGAGTACTTCGCGTTCCTCGACGCGACGCTCGCGGCGGCGCTCGAGCCGGACAGCGACCTCGCCCGCGGCTACCTGCGCCTCCGGGTCCCGCAGGCGGGCGACCACGAGCTCACGTTCATCGCCCCGGGCGGCGCCACGGAGCGCATCCGCCTCAGCGTCCGGTGATCGTCGAGGCAGATCGCCTAGCCAACGGCCCGCCGGTCACGTGGGGTCGCGGTGTTGCCGCGGCACACCGGGTGCAACGGGCGCTGCCATGCGTCGTGCCTGGATCGTCCTCGTCCTCCTCGCCGGCTCGACCGGCGTCGCCCGCGCTCAGCTCGCGCCGTGCGATGAGTTCGTCTCGTGGCGACCGTCGGATGGCTGCCCGACCTCCGCCCAGCGTTGCCTGTCGATCGACGCGATGTCCGAGGAGGACATCGCGCTGATCGGAGTCTCGTTGCCGCGGTGCGACTGGACCGACGTCCAGCTCCGCATCACCCGCTCGAACACGATCGTCAACTGCGGGAACCAGACGCTGCGCGGGGCGCAGCGGACCGACGGGACCGCCGGCATCCACGTCACCAGCGTCGAGCCACTCGAGCTCCTGCGCAACCCCGTGTCGTGCGTGGCCGCGCCCACGGCGTCTCCGATGTGCGAGGGCGTCGATCCGTTCCGTCCACGCTTCGCGCCCGAGCTCGGCCTCCACGACGTGACGATCATGAACTGCAACGTCGAGGGCTACAAGCACGGCATCGTGATCGGTCACGACGGCGATCGCGACGGCGCCGGCGACATGATCGAGCGCGAGTACCTCGCGTGGTTCGAGCATCCCGCGGAGGCGACTTGCCGGGTCGAACAGGTCGAGGACTGCATCCGCAGCGTGTCGGCGCATCGCATCACGATCACCGACGTGAGCACGCATGGCTCCGCCGACGTCGGCATCTACGTCGGCGCCTGGTCGCACGGCGTCGAGATCGTGGGCAGCACGATCTCGGGCACCGGCAAGGGACCCGGCGTCTATCTCGACAGCGGCTCGCGCGACAACCAGATCATCGGCAACACGATCACCGGCAACGGTCGCGAGGCGGTCGCGATCGACGCCTCGGCCGACAACCTGATCCAGGGCAACCACATCGAGGGCAACGGCACCCGCGACGGGGGCGACGACGAGCGCTTCCGCGTCGGCGTCGCGATCTACAAGAACTTCTGGGAGAACCGCTGGGGGAAGGAGCACGGCCCGCGCGTGCAGCGCAGCGAGCGCAACGTGATCGACGACAACGACATCATCGACCACATCGCCGGGGTGCGCGTCGCGATGCGCCAGGACTGGAACCGCCGCCACGCGCCCGGGAGCGACAGCGCCTGGGGCGATCCCATCTACTACTTCGATCCGACCCTCGTCGACGCCTACTACTACCGCGAGCGCGCAGCGGACAACATCGTCCGCCAGAACACCTTCGATCGGAACCGGTACGGCGTCGTCGTGCGCGACGACCACAACCAGATCCTCGGCAACACCTTCACGCGCTCCGGCCGGAGCGACGTCATCGTCGGCAGCGAGGTGCGGCAGTGGGTGCGCGAGCCGGTGTTCGACGTGACCGTCGCCGGCAACGTGCTCAGCTACGAGAACGGCACGCACCCGGAGGGGTTCGTCGCCGTGCACGTGAAGCACTGCTCGCTCGAGACCTCGATCTGGCTCAACGCCGGCGGGCCGATCGTCACCGACTCCTGCGGGCTCACTCGCTCGCGCGTGCAGGCGATCACCGCGACCTCGTCGGGGCATACCCTCGCCTTCGGGAGGCGCATGGCCCACCTCCACGCGTCGCAAGCCTGGCTCGTCGGAGACTTCGACGGAAGCGGCGACGACGACGTCGTGACGGCGTACTGGGCGACGGACGGACGGCTGCGGCTGTGGCAGCACCGGACGGCGGGCGCGAGCTTCGACTATCAGTCGAGCTTCCAGACCATGGAGTGGAGCTCGTCGATCCCCGAGGACGGGCAATGGCTCGCCGGCAACTTCAACGGCGGCGGCGGTGACGACCTCGCGTACATCTACCGCGCGGGCTCGGCGACCGGCATCTGTCTGTTCACGCCCTACGGTGATGGGTTCAACCGCGTGTGGACGCTGTCATCCCTCACCGGCTGCACGACCCTGTCGACCCAGCCGTACGCGACGAGTCACCGCTGGCTCGCCTCCGACTTCAACGCCGACGGCCGCGATGATCTCCTCCGCGTCTACCCGAGCGGCACGACGGCCTACGTCCAGGGCCACCGGTCGGTGTCATCGATGTTCGGCGGCTGGTTCCAGACCTCGCCGAGCTTCACGACGTACTACGGCGCCTGGCGCGACGAGGACATCTACCTCGGCGGCGACTTCGACGGCGACGGCGCCGGCGACGTCGCGCGCATCTGGCGCGGCGCGGACGACCTCGCCCAGATCTGGGCGTACTACCTCGGGGCCACGGGGCCGGTCGGCTCGCGCAACCAGGGTTTCTCGTCCGCGCCGGGCGCCGGGGAAGCCGCGGGCTTCGTCGTGGGCCGCCGCTGGCTCGCCAGCGATTTCGACGGCGACGGCCGGAAGGACATCGTGCTCGTGTACTCCAGATCGGGAGACGCCCGCGTGTGGCGTCACCGCTCGACGGGCCGCGCATGGTCGTTCGCCGGCATCCAGACCATCGAGATCTTCGTCAGCACGCAGCGCTGGCTCAGCGGACGGTTCGACGCGGGCGCGAGCGACGATCTGCTCCGGGTTTCCGGACATGTGTGGCAGTGATGGCCACGGTCAGCGTCCGGTGAGGAGCGCGAGCTCCGCGGTGGTGCGGGCGACGTCGGCCGCCAGGCGGTCGCGCAGGCGCGCGGCGTCGGCGAGCGAGGACCTCTCGATGACGGCGGCGAGCTCGCCCGCGCGCATCGCCCCGACCATCTGGAGCGCCGCGCGCAGGCCGTGCGCGGCGCGGTGCAGCTCCTCGGCGTCGGCGTGGGCGAGCGCGTCGTCGATCGGCTCGAGCAACGTCGCGGCGTGGTTGAGGAACGTGCTCGCGACGGTGCGGGCGAGCTCGGCGCGGCCGCCGACGCGTGACATGCGCGCGTCGTGATCGATCGGCCCGCGCAGCTCGCCGGCGA
>JAIOII010001353.1 GCA_019912685.1 Kofleriaceae bacterium | reverse complement strand
CGCCACGAGCTGTCGCGCGCGCGCACGGAAACCGCGACCGCGACCGCGCAGGCCGAGTCGCTGGCGCGCCGGCGCGAGGACGCCGAGCGCCGCCTGGCCAAGGTCTCCGAGGAGCTCGATCAGGCGGTCGACCGGCAGAAGGACCTCGAGCGCGAGTCGCGGCGGACGAGCGACACGCTCGCCCAGCTCAAGCAGACGCGGCTCGACCTCGGCGCGCAGACCGAGGGCTTCGCGGCGCGGCGCGAGGCGCTCGCCGAGCAGGTGCACGAGGGCGAGGCGCAGGTCGAGACGCTGCGCACCGAGGCGCACCGCCGGCGCTCGCGCCTGGTGTCGCTCGTCGAGATCCAGGAGCGCTACGAGGGCTTCGCCCGCGGCACGCGCACCGTCATGCAGCAGTCGGGCATGATCGCGCGCGGAGAGGGCACGATCCGCGGCCTCGTCGCCGACGTCGTGCGCGCGCCGGAGACGCTCGAGCTCGCCGTCGAGGCGGCGCTCGGTGATCGCCTGGGCGGCGTGCTCGTCGACGATCACGACGTCGGCGTCGCGGCGATCGGCTACCTGAAGGCGCAGGCCGCCGGTCGCTCGGCGTTCGTGCCGATGAGTGAGCCGGCCGCGGTGATGCGCGCCGCGAGGGTGGGCGAGCCCGGCGAGGAGTGGGGCAGGTCCGAGCGAAGCGAGGACTCCCGGGGTAGCGCCCACGACGAGCCGGGAGCGAGCCCGTACCACGACAGCAACATGCTGGCGACCGAGGCTTCGGCCGAGTCGGGCGCCGCGGCCGAGCCCGGCGCCACCGACTCCGTCGCGACGGACGTGTTCGCCGGGGATGACCTGGCGGGGGCGCCGTCCTGGGAGACCGCCGCGGCCGACAGCGGTCACCGGATCGTGGTGGAGGATCACACCGCGATCCACGCGGCGGCGGCGAGCATCGGCGGCGAGGGCGTGCTCGGCCGGCTCGTCGATCTGGTCGGCTTCGCCGATGGCTACGAGGCCGTGGGCCAGAGCCTGTTCGGCGACTGCGTCGTGGTCGAATCGCTCGATCGCGCGGTCCAGCTCCACAAGGCCGGCGCGCCCGGCACGCTGGTGACGCTCGAGGGCGACATCGTCGACGAGCGCGGCGTGGTCTCGGGCGGCTCGCGCGAGGCCCAGGGCGGGGGCGTCCTCGCCCAGAAGCGCGAGATCCGCGAGCTCGAGCAGATCGTCGACAGCCTCGACCGCGAGCTGACCGAGGCGACCGCGCGCCTGGTGACGGCCAAGGCCGAGCACAAGCAGCTCGATCGCGCGCTCGAGGGCCTGCGCACGCAGGCGCACGAGGGCGACCTCGCGATCATGGGCCACGAGAAGGACGCGGGGCGGCTGCGCGCGGAGCTCGAGCGCCTGCGCGAGCGGGCCGGGCACCTGACCGCGGAGCGCAACGAGCTCGAGGAGCGGCTGGCGGCGGCGGCGCGCGAGCTGGAGCAGGTCGCCGCGCGGAAGGCGGACGCCGAGCAGCGCATGGATCACTTCGAGAAGGAGC
>JAIOII010001352.1 GCA_019912685.1 Kofleriaceae bacterium | reverse complement strand
TTCGGCGGGCTGCCGCCAGGCAGCGCCGCGCTTCCTGCTCATCCGTGATCTTCCGTTGCTCTCTCATCGATTCCTCCTCGGAACCGACGAGGCTCTCGGCCGCCCGCCGCGGTGTCATCCCGGCGTCGCTGATGGCTCACGGTACACCGACCGCGCTACCTCGATCGGCCCGGCCATCGTGTAGTAGGTCGCCTCGTGGCGGCCGACTCGGCTCCAGGGCACGCCGTCGATCACCACCCTCGCGACATCAATGTCGAGCGCTCGCAGGATCGCCTGGTGAGCGGCGCGCTCGACCGCCGCGGACTTCTCGCCGATCGTCCTCTCCACTCTCGCGTAATCGATCGGCTTTCCGCCCACCGCGATCCGGTCCGAGACCCCGGTGACGTGTTCCACCAGCGCTCCGATCGCAGCGCAGAGTTCCTTGTGTTCGTCAGACAGTTCGATCACGATGCGAGCCACGGGGCATCCTTCCGTCGAGAGAGCCTAAGCAACCCCTCGATGGCACGGGCTCTGCCCCTACTTCAAGCCCACGCCGCGCTACGCGGCGGCGTTCCGGATCTCCTCGACGAAGCCGCCGCGCTGCTCAGGATCAGATCCACACCCGTCCGGAACATCCCGATGCTATCCTATGCTAGCAGCTTGCCGTGTTCGAAGTGATGATGCCTCATCTTTGCACTAACGAAAGAGCCGATGAACGCTGGCAGACTATGTTCTGGCTTTGTAGGCCTGAAAGCAGAATTGGATATCGCCCAATCATAGGCGCCAACATCAATGGGGTACTCGGTGAGAATACCCGAGAGAGTTCGCGACTCGATCCACTGTCTGGCGATGTCTAGCTGAGAAAACACACCTCCGACTCCGCTTCTTTCTCCTACGAACACCCAAACAGTCGCACACCCGATAGCGCCTGAAGCACTCATTACTCGTCCTTCTGTGTGGCCCGCCACATCTGGTAATCGAGCCACCGTCCAAGCTTGTTGATGGCTTTCCGAATGGTACCACGGTTGGCATCTACGACCGCGCGCTGAGCAGGGGTTAGAGCCATCTCTCCAGCTAGGGGATGTCCCCCCGGGCCAATTCTCACAGTGTCGCCTCCTCCAGTGACATGGGCATGGGCGGGCCCATGATCGTTGCCGTGATAGTAGTGTTGCACGGTAACTTCTCCTTGCGTGGCTATCGTACGCCCAGGCAGCCGCGGCTCAGTCCGCTCAGGACCCTTGACCTTGCCTCTCGGGCCTCGGGGCGGCACGATGGGCGGTGTCGGCGGCGTGCTCGTAATGCCCGGGTCGGCGAGTGCACGCTGGCGCTCATCTTCTTCGTACTGACGGCGAGTGCACTCCGCACTATCGCAGAGCCGCATGAAAAATCCCAGTTTGCTGAAGGGAATGTCGCGCACCATCTCGGCTAGCGACGATGCATATGCACGCTTCGCTTCGGCGGAGTCTCGACTCTGTTGACGAATCTTCGAACATGGACTCCCGAAACATCCATAACCAATGCGGTCCTCGTATGCCTGCGCTTCTCGCTCGTCAAGCCCGTCGGGATCAATGTAGCGAAGCGGGTTGTTTGCGCTAAACGAGTATCTATTGGCTCGACGTGGAAATGTTCGGGCAAGATCCGGGATGACGGTGTACAGGGGGTCGGCCTGTGTCCACATGAACACGAAACCGTCATAATAGCGCGCTCCGTAGTAGTGCAATCCGGTCGACGCATCATGCTCTTTGCCATTGAAGCGTCGTCGCATATCATCCACTTGCTGTCCAATTGCACGGATCAATTCACCGAACGGCGAGTATGTAAACCCAGCGATGGCCACGCCCGAGCTGTCCACGGCGGCAAGAAGTGACCGATCAGCGACGCCGGGATGACTCCCGACACGTGTCATGGCAGGCGCGTGGCGGCGCGTGCGGGCTCAGCGTCGCGCGCGCTTGAACGCCGCTGGCGTGAGCTTCTCGATGGGCAGCGCGAAGACGTCGCGGTGCG
>JAIOII010001351.1 GCA_019912685.1 Kofleriaceae bacterium | reverse complement strand
ACGTCCGGCAGCGTCATCTCGGCGAGCTGGTCCTGGAAGCGGACCTTGGCGAGCATCAGCTTCTCCTGGTTGTCGACGATGTCGATCGTCGTCTGCTGCACGCGGTTCGAGATGTCCTTCATCTTGTCGGACAGGTTCTTCTGGAGCGACGCCGCGCTCTTCACCTTCTTGAGCGAGACGATCTGATCCTGCAGCTCGTCCATGCGCAGGCGGTACTCGCCCGCGCGCTCGCGCAGGCTCGTGATCTTGTCGGCCGTGTCGATGACCTCGCGGTGGATCGCGAGCAGGCCCTCGAGCTGCTTCTTGAGCTCGGGCGACGGGTGCGGGCTCTGGACGAAGACCTTCATCATGTCGAGCGTGGTCGGCGAGCCGAGGTCGAGGGTGCGGGTCATCGGCGTCGCCTCGGCGAACTCGACGGTCCGGGTCTCGCCGGCCTTCAGCGTGATCTCGTAGAGGTGCGCGTCGCCGATGCGCCAGTAGTGCTCCGGCGCCTCGAGCGTGATCCAGCCCTTCTGCGCCGTGTGGCGGATGTAGACCTTGGTGTCCTTGTGCAGGCGGCTGGTCATCGTCAGCTTCTTGCGCTTGATGTGCTGCACCTCGGCGGTGAGCACGCCGCGCTGGAGCGTCACCAGCTTCGCCACCTGGTGCTCGCTCACGTCGTCGCGATCGACGACCACCTGGCGATCGAGGGCGAACGGCACGACGACGTTCGCGCTGGGCGGGATCGGCTCGGTGAGGCCCTCGCCGATGTAGCGATCCTTGCCGTAGACGGTCACCGGGCCGGTCTCGAGCGTGTACTCGGTCGGGTTCTTGAGGCGCACGGCGTTGAACGCGAAGCGCTCGTTGCCGCGCTCGCTCTCGGCGTCGTAGAGGTAGACCTCCTCGCCGTCGGTCTCGGCGCGCACCATCGACACCATGACGCTGGTGCCGCGCGCCACCGTCATCGGCATCTCCGACTGGAAGTGGCTCTCGCCGACCGGGGCAGCGGCCGCGTCGGGCTTGTTCGCGGCCGCGCCGCCGGTGGCCTCCTCGGGGCGCGGCGCCTCGGCGATCATGCGCACGCCGGCCTTCTGGCCGGGGACGACGCCGCGGTTGACGATGCGGACCTGCGCCGGCGGCACGCCGGCGTCGATGAGCTGGTTGCGCACGATGTTGGCGCGGTCGAGCGCCTGCTGCTCGCTGCCGGGCTCGCTCGCGTCGGCGTAACCCTCGATCACGACCGAGTTCTTGTTCCTGATGATCTGCGGGGCGAGGGACGCGATCTTGCGGTCGCCGTCGGTCACGCGCTGGCGGCGGTAGTCCTTCTCGGCGTCGCGCTTGTCGGCGCGGGCGACGCGGGTCGGGCGCGACTTCGCGGTCGCCGCCTTGCCGCTGCCGCTGCCGGTCCCCATGCTGCCGCCGCCTCGCGTCGAGGCCGGCGACGGCGCGTAGTCGGCGGCGGCGACGCCGGCGACCAGGTCGTCGTCGTCGTCCTCGCTCTCCACCCGCGCGGAGATCTTCGTCTCGTCGAGGTTGTCGGGGTGGCCGGGCGGGCGGCGGATCTCCTCGTCGCCGAGCTCGGCGACCATCGCCGGCTGCTGGTACGGCTGCGTGCCGCCGTACGGCGACACCGCCGTCGGCGGCGCGACCGCGAACTGCGCGTCGGCCTGGAGCGTCTCGCGCTGCACGGTGCGCACGCTCCACAGGTCGTAGCGGAACGACATCGCCGAGCTCGAGCCGACGCCGACCATCACGTTGTTCCAGTCCTCGCCCGACGTGTTGTCGACGATCGCCCAGCCCTCGATCATCACCTTGCCCTTCTGGCCCACCGCGATGCGATAGGACGGCTTCCACACCGGGGCCTCCGTGACGTAGGTGAGCAGCACGTCGGCGGTCTCGCCCGGGTTCTTCGCCATCGGCACGTCCAGCGTCATGTCGAGGAACGCGCCCGACTCGGACTGCTGGCGCGGGAACGACACCGGCAGCGGCTGCTGCGTCTTGGCGTCGACGACGGTGAGCGACTTGAGGAAGTCGTCGACGCGATCGCGCGGCACGCTCACGGTGAGCTTGCCGCCGGTCACCTGGGCGCGGCGCTCGTAGAAGGCGACGCCGTTCCTGTAGACGACGACCTTGCCGAGGGCGACCTGATCGACCTTCACGAAGGTCTTGGTGGGTGGCGTGTGACCGCACGCGGCGGCGGTCGTGGCGAGGGCGGATGCGAAGAGGAACTTGGCGAGAAGCTTGCGCATGTAGGTTCTCCAGCGCACGCCTCCCCCGCAGGACCGGACGGCGGCCCCGCGCCAGCGTGCATCGTGCTGGGAACAGACGCACGGGACGCGCCCCGGGTTTACCGGTTGCGAGGTTTCTTACCGGGCCGTGACGGGGGGCCGGGGTCGGCAGGGCGAACCGGGGGATTCTCCTGGCGGGCCCGGGCCTTGCGCTCCTCGAGCTCGGCCAGCGTCTTCGGCCAGTCGGCCTTGAGCAGGCGCGAGAGGCCGCGGTCGGCGAGGAGCCGGCCGCCGGTCTGGCACGTCGCGCAGTAGTTGGCCTCGTTGTCGGCGTAGACGATGCGCTGCACGGGCGAGCCGCAGCGCGGGCACGGCTGGCCGTACTTGCCGTGGACCGCCATCTGGTCGTGGAACGCGGTGACCTCGTCGGGGAAGCGGTCGCCGACCTCGGCGCGCAGGCGCGCGATCCAGTCGCCGAGCGTCGCGCGCGCCGCGGCGCACAGGGCGGCGATCTCGGCGTCGGTGAGCTCCTTGGTCTGGCGGAACGGCGACATGCGCGCCGCCCACAGGATCTCGTCGGAGTAGGCGTTCCCCACGCCGTCGATGATCGTGGGATCGGTGAGCGCGCGCTTGATCGTGTGGTTCTCCTCGCGCAGCGCCGCCGCGATCGCCGCGTCGGCCGACGTCATGAGATCGATGCCGCCGCGGTGGATCTCGGCGAGCGCCGCCCCGCCGCGCACGAGCGTGAGCGACGCGCGCTTCTTGGGGCTCGCCTCCGTGAAGACGAGCGTGCCGTGGTCGAAGTCGAACGCGGCGAGCCCGATCCGGCCGGGGATGCCGGCGCCCTTCGGCTTCCAGCGCAGGCGCCCGGCGATCATCAGGTGGATGACGGCGTGGAGGTCGCCGTCGAAGTGGAGGACGAGGCGCTTGCCGATGCGGCCGGTGCCGGTGATCGTGCGTCCGACGAGCTCGGACACCGGCGGATCGTAGGAGCGGAGGAGGAACGGGCTCGCGATGCGCAGCCCGCGCAGCACGTGCCCCTTGGTGTAGGCGGCGAGCTGCTCGACGTAGACCGTGATGTCCGGTAGCTCAGGCACGGCGCAGGATCATGATCTTCAGGTAGTCGGCCTCGGCGAAGCCTACCGGATGATCGATCTCCGGCGGCAGATCCGCCTCGAGGTGCCAGGGACCGCCGGGCGCGCTCGTCAG
>JAIOII010001350.1 GCA_019912685.1 Kofleriaceae bacterium | reverse complement strand
CGTCCTGCGCGGCGGCGCGGCGCGCACCGGGCCCACGCTCGCGCGCACGCTCGGCGACGCCGGCGACGTCAGCGTCGAGATCGACGGCCTGCGCCTCGCGCTCGGGCCCGGGCGCAACGTCGCGATCGCGAGCGCGACGATCCTCGCCCGGGTGAAGCGCCTGCGCGCCGGCAAGGACGATCTGGTCGAGGTGCGCCTGCGCGGGACGTTCGTGCTCGAGCGGCTGGGCGAGCAGTGGAAGGCGCGCTTCGCGATGGTGTCGACGCCGATCACGACCGGCGCGCTCGTCGGCCGCTCGCTCGGCTCGGTCGCCGTGCTCCACACGAGCGGCCACGTGCGGACGAGCTGCCTCGTCAGCAAGTAGCGCGGCGCGCGATCGAGCGCCTCAGTCGGCGCGCGCCGCTTCGGCCGGCTCGTCCGACGTCAGCCCGGAGGGCAGCTCGAAGCGCGACACGTGGGGATCGTCGAGGTAGACGTCGGTGAGCCGCTTCCTCCTGGGCCAGAAGGGGAGGAGGCGCAGCGGCAAGGTGACGAGCGAGAGGAGGCCGCCGAGCGCCTTGCCGCCGTACGCCTCGGCGACGAGCGCCGCGCGCTTGAGCGTGCCCAGCTCGGCGAGCGGACGATCGAGGACGCCGATGCGCAGGAGCCGCGTCTCCGCGCACCGGTTGCTGAGCGCGAGGAACTCCGGCAGGTGCTTGAGCACCGGGTGGTCCGCCGGCATCCGCTTGCCCATGTACGCGGCGAGCCGGCGCACGCCCCACATCGACACGAGCGAGAGCCCGAGGAGGCGGCGACGCAGCCACGGCTTGCCCTCGATCGCCTTCCTGGTCTCGGTCTCGCCGAACTCGACGTGACGCTCCTCCTGCTTGACGGCGCGGCGGAGGATGTCGGTCGACGGCTTGTGATCGAGCGTGTCGATGACGCCGTAGAACGCCATCAGCACGAAGCCCTCGCCCTGCGCCATCTCGAGCGCGACGTGCTCGGCCCAGCTGCCGCCCATCATGCCCGTCGACAGGAAGCGCACCGCCCAGTGCGCCTTGCCGGGGCGCAGGCCCATCATCGTCATGATGCGCAGGAAGTTGTCGACGTGCTGCATCTCCTCGAGCGACTGGCGCGCGAGGAACTTGGCGGCGTTGAGATCGGGCGCGTCGTAGAGCCAGTGGCCGACCTGGATGCCGGTCATCTCCCCGTAGAGGAACTGGTTCATCGACCACTCGATGAACTCCTTGTCCCGCACCGGGTCGAGCTTGCCGCCCTGGAAGTCGAAGGTCATCTCCTCGCGGGTCAGCAGCATGGTCGGACCTTACCTCCCGCGCCGACGCCGAACCACAAGCAGGACGAGCCCGGCGCGGTGCCGCAGCAGCCGCCGTCCTCGTCGTCGGGCGGGAAGACGTAGTCGCCGGGCAGGTTCTCGAAGCCGTCGCTCGCGTCGGTGGGACCGCCGTCGCCGCCGGTGCCCGGTGGGGACGCGCCGAACGACGTCAGGAACCCCTCGCCGGCCGAGGTCGACGACGGGCCGACCGTCGGGAAGTCGGGCGACGACGTCACGCCGCCGACAGTCACGGCGCTGATCGCCGCGCCGCGGTCCAGCCCTGCGCCGCCGAGGAACGTCGCGGCGTACGCGCCGGTGTCGACGTCGACGAGCGCGACGAACGCGTCGGCGGGGCCGCCCGCGAGCTCGCACGACGGGCCGTTCCACGTCGTGCGCGCGCCGCGCATCGCCGGGAAGTCGGCGGACGACGTGCGGCCGGCGACGGAGAGGAGCGCACGGCTGCCGAGGAGCGTGCTCACCGCGCCGACGTACTCGCCCGCCGAGCCGCCGAGGTAGGTCGCGCTGACGAGCGACGCGTCCCCGGTCATCGTCGGGCGCACGACGGCGAGCCAGGCGTCGCCGCTGCCGCACTCGCTGGGGCCGTCGCCGCCGTAGGTCGCCTGCGCGACGCCGAGGCGCGTGGGCAGGTCGGTCGAGGTCGTGGTGATGCCGAGGGCGATCACCTCGGCGGTGTCGTTCCAGCCGGCGAGGGCGTCGCCGTCGGTCGTGTCATCGCCGTCACCGCCGACGTACGTGCCGTACTGCATCGCGCCCAGGCCGGGCGCGAACGTCGTGAAGAAGAGGTTGGCGCCGGCCGGCGCGGTGGTGAGGAAGCCGCCCGGCGTCGGCACGTCGGTGCTCGCGGTGCTGCCGAGGTAGTGGACGTAGCCGCCGTCGACGGCCAGGCTCCCCGGTCCCAGCTCGTCGCCCGTGCCGCCGACGTACGTCGCCGCCGCGAAGTGGCCGTCGGCGAGCGCGAGCTGGAGGATCACGGCATCGGCGCCCTGCGCTGTCCCGCGGAGACCCTGCGCGAAGGCCGGCGCGTAGTCGGGATCGGCGTGGAGGTCCTCGCCGGCGCCGGTCGTGAAGGTCACGTACACGTCGCCGCGCACGGTGACGTCGGTGACGCCGCCCGGGCCGGCACCGCCGACGTACGAGCACCACCGCGTGGCGCCGGTGAGCGGGTCGAGGCGGCAGACGAAGCCGTCCTGGGCACCGAAGTCGGACGTGGCGCCGCCGGCGAAGGAGCGGTCGCCGGCGCCGGCCGTGGTGGCGATGCCGCCGGCCGTGGAGCCGGCGACGTAGACGCCGTTGTCGTCGACGACGACCGAGGTGGCTCGGTCGTACCCCTCGCCGCCGAGGATGCGAGACCAGCGGATCGTGCCGTCGGCCCGCGTGGCGGTGACGACGGCGTCCAGCGGACAGCGCGCGCAGTCGGCGGGCACCGACGCGTCGACGGTCGAGCCGTCGGTGACCGGATAGTCGCTCGACGACGTGGCGCCGACCCACAGCGGTCCGCCCAGCGCGTCGTGCGCGACGTCGTCGACGAGGTCGACGCCGTTGCCGCCGACGTAGCGGCTGGCCACGATGTGCTGGAGCGCGTCGAGGGTGTCCGGCGGCGACTCGTGCGCGTACGGCGTGGTGCCGACGTCGGTCGCGCAGCCGGCGAGCGCGGCGGCGGCGAGCGCGGCGGCGCTCAGAGGCGATCGAAGATGCGCTGCGCGTGCAGCCGCGCGCTGCGGACGACCTCGGGGAGCTCCATCGTCACGAGCTTGCGATCGCATACGGCGAGCTTGCCATCGACCGCCACGTGCCGGACGTCCGACGAGCGGCAGGCGTAGGCAAGCGACGACCACGGGTTCGTGCTCGGGGTCACGTGCGGGCCGGTCGTGTCGACGGCGATGACGTCGCCGCGCATCCCGACGGTGAGCTGCCCGATCTGATCGGCGAGGCCGAGGGCGCCGGCGCCGCC
>JAIOII010001349.1 GCA_019912685.1 Kofleriaceae bacterium | reverse complement strand
TCCTTCGACTCCGCCCCGCTGCGCGAGGCTCCGCTCAGGACGTACGGCGCGGCGGCAAGCGCAAGCCGCGGGTGCGGACGGCGGCGCCGGTCGAGCCGGTGCCGTCGAACGCCGCTCCTCCCGCAGGGGTGGGCGCCGCCTCGGCTGGCACCAGCGAGGACTTCTCGAACGACCGGTACTGACGGGGAGTTGACGGCCACGGCGCCGGATGAAACGATTTTGCGGTCATGCTCGTGCCAGGGGCATCAGCCCCAGAGCGCCTCGGTCGCTACGCGATCAGCTCCCACCTCGCGAGCGGCGGGATGGCGGAGATCTTCGTCGCCCAGGCGTCCGATCAGCGCGACCCCGTCGTCGTCAAGGTCATCACCCGCGAGCGCGCGACCGAGGCGGAGTTCATCCAGATGTTCCTCGACGAGGCGCGCCTGGTCGCGACCCTCAACCACCCCAACATCGCGCGCCTGATCGAGGTCGGCAAGGACGGCCAGGTCTACTTCCTCGCGATGGAGCTCGTGCGCGGCGAGACCGTGCGCGCGATCCTCGAGAAGAGCGCGCGCGCCCGGAGCCCGGTGCCCCACGGCGTCGTGCTCGGCATCGTCGCGAAGGTCGCGCAGGCGCTGCACCACGCGCACGAGCGCAAGGGCGCCAACGGCGCGCCGCTCGACATCGTGCACCGCGACGTCACGCCCTCGAACGTGATGGTGAGCCACGACGGCGTCGTGAAGCTCCTCGACTTCGGCGTCGCGCGCGCGAAGGGGCGCTCGCAGGAGACGGTGTCGGGGACGGTGAAGGGCAAGTTCGCGTACATGGCGCCCGAGCAGTGCCACGGCAAGCGCGTCGACCGCCGCGCCGACGTGTTCTCGCTCGGCATCCTGCTCTACGAGCTGTCGACCTTGCGTCGCGCCTTCCGCGCCGAGAGCGACTACGAGACGCTGCAGAAGATCATCGGCGGCGACATCGCGCCGCCGTCCTCGCTGGTGAAGGACTTCCCGCCGGTGCTCGAGCAGCTGATCCAGCGCGCGATGGCGCTCGATCCCGACGCGCGCTTCCAGACGGCGGCCGCGTTCGGCGAGGCGGTCGAGGAGGTCGCGGCCGAGCTCGGCGGCATCGCCGGCCAGCGCGAGCTGCGCGCGTTCATGGCCGAGCGCTTCCCCGACGGCGCGGTCGACGCGGGCCCGATCGTCGAGACCGTCGAGCCGGCGATCCCGCGCACCCGGACGCCGAGCCAGCCGCAGTCGGGACCGGTGCCGTCCTTCTTCCCGTCGCTCGTGCCGGCGCCGCCCCGCGAGCAGCGCATCACCGGGGACCAGGCCGCGCTCTCGGCGCCGGTGCAGAAGACGATGCTCGGTCACCTCGCGCCGGCGAGCATCCCGAGCCCGATGCCGCAGCCGACGCCGTTCGCCACGGCGCCGCCGCTGATGCCCGGACCGGCGGCCCCGGTGTCGCTGCCGGCGGCGCCCGAGCCCGATCGCGGCCTGCCGTGGGCGCTGCCGGTCGCCCTCGTCGCCATCGCCGTGGTCACGATCGCCGTGATCGCGGCGATCCTCCTCAGCTGACGCGCTTCACTTGAAGCGGTGGATCCACTCGGCGAGCGCGACGCCGAACCTCGCGAGGAGCTCGCGCGTGCTGGCGTCGGTGAGCACGCCGGCGGCGTCGAAGCGCTCCTGCGCGCGCGGGATGATCACCTCGGGCTGCAGCATCGCGGGCGAGTTCGTGTACACGAGGATCTGGCGCAGGTGGTACTGCGCGCGCATCCCGCCGCTGATGCCCGTCGCGGCGCTCACGATGCCGACCGGCTTGCCGCGCAGCGGCGAGGTCGCGGGCGGCCGCGACGCCCAGTCGATCGCGTTCTTGAGGACGCCCGGGATCGAGTAGTTGTACTCGGGCGTCGCGATCACGAGCGCGTCGGCCGCGGCGATCGCGTGCTTCCACGCCGCGACCGGCGGCGGCTCGGTCTTGTCGTCGGGGTCGAACGTCGGGATGGCGGCGAGCCCGTCGAAGATGTCGAGCGTCACGCCCTCGGGCAGCGTCTCGCCGAGCGCGCGCAGGAGCGCGCGGTTGTGCGACGCCTTGCGCAGGCTGCCCGCGATGCCGAGGAGGCGAAGCGTCATGGGCTCACCGCGGGCTCGTCGACCACCGGCAGCACGCCGCTGGCCTCGATCTCCTGCACGCGCTGACCGTCGGTGAGGCGCGCGGGCAGGAGGCGGAAATCGTCGGGGACCTGGATGCCCTGGAGCCCGAGCGCACACTGCGCGTCGGGATCGCCGTAGAACACGCGGCGCGCGCCCTGGTGGAAGTTGCCCGACGAGCCGAGCTTCATCGCGATCGAGTTGAGCCCGAACGTGATGCGCAGGAAGAAGAGCAGGTCGGGCGGCAGGTTCATGTCCTTCGTGTTCTCGGGGCTCGTGTAGTGGGCCGCGCGCGCGATGTACTCCTGGGTGAACGTGAACGTCTCGCTGAGGTACGGCTCGAGGTGGTACCGCCACGTCTCCCACATCACGTCCTTGTCGTACGCGCGCCCGGCGCGGACGAGCCCGATCTTCTCGACGTACGCCTCGTGCGTCGCGCGGTCGCCCTCGAAGATCGCGCGGAAGAAGCGCTTGATGTCGCGCATCGAGTCGGGGGCGAAGCGCTTCACGCAGCCGAAGTCGATGAACGTGACGCCGCCGTCTTCGTGGAACAGGTAGTTCCCCGGGTGCGGGTCGCCGTTGTAGACGAGGTGCACGAACATCGAGTCGAAGACGAAGTCGGCGATCGCCGCCGACGCGATGCGGCGCTCGCGCACGTCGGCGACCTTGTTGAACTCGTAGAACGTGAAGCCGCGGACGTACTCGCTGGTCAGGATGTGGCGGCGGCTGTGCGACGCGAACACGCGCGGCACGCGGATCATCGGGTGCCCGTGCCAGAGGTGGCGGAAGAGCTCCTGGTTGCGCGCCTCGCGGCGGTAGTCGAGCTCCTCGACGAGGCGCGCGCGCAGCTCGCCGAGCACGGCCTGGAAGTCGACGGCCTTGTTGACCATGGCGGCCATGACGCCGAGCCGATCGATCGCGCCGAGGTCGGCCTGGATCGCGGCGTCGACGCCGGGGTACTGCACCTTCACGACGACGTCGGTGCCGTCGTGCAGCCGGGCGCGGTGGACCTGGCCGATCGAGGCGGCGGCGAGCGGCACCTCGTCGAAGTCCTTGAAGTGGCGCGCGAGGTCGCCGCCGAGCTCCTTCTCGACGACGCCGCGGGCGAGCTGGAAGTCCATCGGCGGCGCGTCCTGCTGCAGCTTGGAGAGCGCCTGCTGCGCGGCCGGCGGGAGCGCGTCGTTCGCGAAGCTCACGATCTGGCCGAGCTTCATGAAGACGCCCTTCATGTTGCCCATGAGCGCGGCGGCCTCCTCGGCGGTCTTCACCCGCGCCTTGTCGTCCATCTGCTTCCGGCGCTCGCGGCTGGCGAAGAGCATGCGGACGCGCAGGACGGCGCGGCGGAGCTGGCGGCGGACGATCATCGTGCCGAAGAGGAGGCCGCGCCCGTCGGTGATGATGCCGGCCTGGTTGCGACGGCGCGCGAGCCTGGCGAGGTGGAGCCGCCACACCACCAGCGCGGTCACGAGGACCGCGGCGCAGACCGCGAGGACGACCCACATCTGGCGCTACGCTACCAGGAAGGTAGAGTTCGCGGATGTTCTTCCGAACCGATCCGCGCAAGCTGAAGATGCCGACGCCGGAGGAGGCGCTGCCCGGCCGGGCGGCGACGATGCCGGTCACCGAGCGACACGCCGTGAACGGCAATCGACTGGCGCCGCCGTTCCCCGACGGGCTCCAGCAGGCGATGTTCGGCATGGGCTGCTTCTGGGGCGCGGAGAAGAAGCTGTGGCAGGCGACCGGCGTGTGGTCGACGGCGGTCGGCTACGCCGCCGGGCTGACGCCGAACCCGACGTACGAGGAGGTCTGCTCGGGGCGGACCGGGCACAACGAGGTCGTGCTCGTGGTGTGGGATCCGGCGAAGACGACGTACGAGGCGCTCCTGAAGGTGTTCTGGGAGAACCACGATCCGACGCAGGGGATGCGCCAGGGCAACGACGTCGGGACGCAGTACCGGAGCGGCATCTACGTATTCGACGACGCGCAGGCGGCGGCGGCGAGGGCGTCGAAGGAGATGTACGAGCCGAAGCTGCGCGCGGCCGGCTACGGCGACGTGACGACGGAGATCCTGCCGGCGCCGACGTTCTATTACGCCGAGGACTACCACCAGCAGTACCTGCACAAGAACCCGGCGGGGTACTGCGGCCTCGGCGGGACCGGCGTGGCGTGTCCGATCGGCGTCGGCGTCGGCGCGTGACGCCGGGCCGGTGACCGCAAGCGCTGCGCCGGGCGCCGGAAGCGCGCATGCGATGCGCGCTCGGCGGGGGAGGGACTAGCGGTTCTCGAGGAGCCGTCCGGCCTCGACGATGGCGACGGAGGAGCCGGCGGCGACCATCAGGCCGACGATGACGGTCATCACCGTCAGCCCGCCGCCGCCGAGGAAGAGCCCGACGAGCAAGAGCAGCAGGTGGAGCGCGAAGAAGGTGACGAATCCCATGGCGGCCTCCGTGCGGCGCGTGTCGACTCGCGCTGCACGAGGAGGCAGTGCATCGGGCGTGCCGGGTTTCACAGGAGCGGCAGGGAGCCGGTGATCGCGTCGACGTCGGGCGCGTCGGCGGGGCCGATGGCGAGGCACGTCTTGGTCGGGACGCCCTTGAACTCGGTGTGGCCGGCGTCGACGATGACCGCGCAGGGGATGCCGGCCTCGCGGGCACGGGCGGCGATGGCGTCGAGCTCGGCCTCGGAGGTGACGGAGACGCAGACCTTCTTGAAGCGGCCGCCGAGCCACGCCGTCATCGCCGGCGTACACGTGAAGGTGAACGTGACGCCATCGGCCGCGAGCGCGCCGCGATCGAGGAAGACCTTGAGCGAGGCGTGCGCGCCCTGGGCGATCATCTTGCCCTTGCGCATGTTGAGGTCCTTGCGCATCACGATCACTTGCTTGGCGTCCACCGCCGCAGGATAAGGCCCTTCGAGCCGCAGTGACATCATCTGACGTCGGGGCGCGTCATCGCTAAGGCGTTTACAGCCGCGCCGCCGCGCGGTACGTCTCTCGTCGAGGGAGGCCCATGCTGCGCTCGCACCATGTCTGCTCGATCTACGTCGCGCTGGCGCTCGCCGCCTGCGGTGGTGACGACGGCAACAACCTGCCCGCCGACGCCGGCGTCGACGCGCGGCTCGAGGGCTTCGACGAGCCGGACGACCACTGCCCCGGCTCGCCGCACTGCGCGACCGCCGGCGACGGCGTCCTCCACGTCGGCGCCGGCAAGCGCATCTTCACGCCGACGCTCGCCGAGACGTTCACCGACGAGAACATGAACGGCGAGTACGACGAGGGCGAGGCCTACGTCGACGCCGACGCCGACGGCAAGTTCGATGCGTACTGGCTGTTCGGCGGCGGCCGCGCCGCCAACGCCGTCCAGACCGACCTCGAGGCCCGCGCCGTCGCCTTCCGCCAGGGCGACACGACCGCCGCGATCGTCTACCTCGACGCCATCGGCCTCCTCGGCGGCGACATCGACACGATCCGCAACGACGCGCGCCTCGCGTCGCTCGGCGTCGACCACGTCATCGTCGGCTCCACGCACGCGCACGACGCGGTCGACACGATCGGCCTGTGGGGGCCGCGCGCGCTCGTCACCGGCTACAACCCCGAGTTCAACGCGCGCGTCCAGACCGCCGCCGTCGAGGCGATCCAGGACGCGGTCGCCGCGCTCACGCCAGCGCACCTCGCGATCGCCACGACGCTCGTCCTCAACGAGCCGGGCAACCCGCAGAGCCGCACCGATCGCTGGAACCAGGACATCCGCGACCCCAAGATCTTCGACCCGACGATGACGCTCGCGCGCTTCGTTCGCGCCGACGACCCGAACATGACGATCGCCACCGTCGTGAACTGGGCCGACCATCCCGAGGCGTCGGCGTTCGGCGACGACAACCTCAAGATCTCGTCGCACTTCGTGCACTGGCTGCGCGTCCTCGTCGAGGACGGCATTCCGGCCGGCACGTACACCAACCCGCCCAACGCGGAGATCCCCGGCGTCGGCGGCATCACGGTCTACGTCCAGGGCGCGCTCGGCGGGCAGATCGGCTCGATCCGCAGCACGGCGCCGCTCGACTTCGACGGCGTGCCGATGACCGATCACTCGGACGGTCACCTGTACGAGCGCGTGCTCGGCACGAACCTCGCGCGCCTCGCGCTCGAGACCATGGCGTCGTCGAGCGAGAGCGTGAGCGAGCTGCCGCTCTCGTACCGCACGGCCAGGTTCCACGCGCTCGTGCAGAACACCGGCTTCCAGGCGGCGTTCATCATCGGCCTGCTCGCGCCCCACGACCTCGTCGGCTACGACCCCGAGCAGCCGGTCTCGCCGGGCAACGAGCCGTGGATCCCGCTGCGCTCCACGTACCTGCAGGTCGGGCCGTTCGCGCTCATCACGTCGCCGGGCGAGCTCCACCCCGAGCTGTGGGTCGGCGGCTTCGACGGCTCGTGGAGCTGGGGCTGGCCGATGCTCGACACCACCTTGCCCAACGCGCCCGACCTCGCCGACGCGCCGGCGGCGCCGCACTTGCGCGACATCATGCTCGCCAACCCCGGCGTCGAGTATCCGATCCTCGCCGGCCTCGCGCAGGACTACGTCGGGTACATCGTGCCTGCGTACAACTACGTGCTGCACCCGTCGAGCCCGTACATCGACGAGGCGGAGGGCGAGCACTACGAGGAGACGTACTCGCTCGGGCCCCTGGTCGAGCAGCACGTGCACCACCCGCTGCTCGATCTCGCGGCCTGGCGCCCGTAGCCGATCGCCGCCGCGCGTCATTCGCGCGCGCCGGCCCCGCTGCGGGGCTGGCAACCGATTTGCTCTTCACGACGGGCATGCGTCGCCGCGTCATCCTCTTCTCGTCGTTCCTCGCCGCGGGATGTAGCGGCAGCGACTCGATCAGCCGCTCTCTCGCCGCGGAGGCCGGCGAGTCGGCGACGCGGGCCACGGCGCATCGCGGGCTTGCCGCCGACGTGACC
>JAIOII010001348.1 GCA_019912685.1 Kofleriaceae bacterium | reverse complement strand
TCTCGCGGCGGCGCGCCAGCCGGCGGGCGCCGACAGCGGGCTGGTGATCCGCGCGACCATCGGCCTGACCGGCGGCGTCCTGGCGACCAGCGACGTGCCGCTCACCGGTGACGCCGTGGGCCAGGTCGACCAGGTCGAGTGGGCCGACGTCGACGGCGACGGCGATCTCGACGTGCTGGTCTTCGGCGCCAGCGGCCTGTTCGTGGCCGAGAACGAGGGCGCGAGCTTCGCCGTCCACCGGCTGACGAGCGAGCCGACCGCGGGCGCGGTGACGCTCGACGTCGACGGTGCTCCGCCGCTCGAGCTGCTGGTGGCGTTCAACCCGACCCCGGCGCTCGACGACGAGCGGCTGGTGCTCCACCACCTGGCCGGTGTCGACGACTTCACGCTCGACAGCGGCGCGCACGTCGGCAGCGAGTTCCCCGACAACCTCACCCGTTGCCAGCTCCAGCCGGGCCGCGCGCACATCGTCGCCGGCACCGGCACCTATCCGCCGACCACCGGCGGCGTGGGCGCCCGGGTTCCCCTGCCCGGCGGTGGCGGACCGGCGGGCTGCGGCGACGTCGACGGCGACGGCTGGGACGACCTGGTCGTCGGCGACGGCGACGCGCCGATCGAGGTGTTCCTGAGCCGCGGCGGTTTCCAGAGCACCGCGGCGTTCACCTCGATCACCCGCTACATCGCGCGCCACATCGAGCTCGGCGACGTCGACGGCGACGGCCGGCTCGACATCGTGGTCAACGACGCCTACAGCCCCGACCAGACGTTCGGATACCTTCGCAACACGACCCAAGGGAACACGATCAGCTTCGAGGAAGCGGTCATCCCCGACTGGGACACCGCGAACACCAACCAGCGCTTCGACCTGGGGCCGACCCCGGCCGCGGCGCCGTGATCTGCGGTCGCGTCGGCACCCGCGCCGACGTCAGGTTCAGAAGCGCCAGCCGAGCGTGACCGAGCCACCGCCGGCGGTGGCGGCGGGCGCGACGGTGATCGTCTCGGTGCGATCACCGGTGACGTAGCGGACGACGCCGCCGATGATCAGCGCGGCGCCGGCGGCACCGGCCACGCCCGCCCACAGCTGCTTGGTCTCCGCGCGCTCGGTGAGACGATCGTGCTCCGCGAGGGAGACGCCTCCCGGTCCGCCCTCGTCGGCCCGGGACACGTCGCTGCGGGCGGAGAGGTAGAGCAAGCCGGCGGCGACGCCGGCCGCGGTGCCGCCGAGCACCAGGCCGTCGCCCAGCGTGTCGGTGTACCAGGGGCGGACGCGCGTGCGGGTGGTGGGTGGTGGCGGACCGTGGTCCTCGCGCGCCGGCGGCTTCGTGTCGTCACCGCCGGCGTCGCCGTCGGCGTCGGGCGGCGGATCGGGGACCGGCGTTCCGGAGGCGGCGAGGATCCGCTGACAGTCCGCGATCGCGTCGGTGGCGATCTGGGTCGAGTTGGGGCCGGGCTTGCTGGTGAGGAAGCGGCGGTAGGCGTCGATCGCCTCGACGCACTCCCCGCGCTCGACGTGGATGCGTCCCATCGCGAAGAGAATGTCGGGGCGCGGCTCCAGCGCGTAGGCCTGCGCGAGCAACTCCAGCGCGCCGCCCAGATCGGCGGCCTCGTAGCGTGTCATCGCATCGGCCATCAGCTGTTCGGCCTTCGGGACGGGATCGGCGGCAGGCTGCGCGTCGGCCGAGGTGGCACACAGCGTGAGCACGAGCGCGAGCAGCGTGGGGGCGTGGATGCGGTCGGTCATCGCGATCAGTCCGGGGGCTTGAGGATGGTCGAGTCTCGCCGCGGTCCGGCGCCGGCGTCCACCGCCGGTGTCGCTCGGTCGGGCTTCGCGTCGGGCTTCGCGCCGGTCTTGGCGCGGTCGCGCGCCTTCCTGGGCGGTTCGGGTCGGGCCGGCTCGACGATGGCGGTCTCGATCCGCGGTGCGCCTGCATCGATGGACGCTTCGGTCGGCTCGGCGATGGGCGCGCCGGCGCCGCGCTCGGACGTGCCGCGTCCGTCGAGCACCAGCGCGCCGGCGATCAGCGCGCCGCTGATGAAGATGGCGAGCGACAGCCACAGCGCCGCGCGTTGCGGCCGACGCTCCGGCGGCGCTGGCACCTCGGCCGAGAGCAGGAGCGAGCCCCCCGAGCCGTTCGACGCGCCGCCCTGCGACGCCGCTCGCGGCATCACCCGGCCTGGCGTCATGCCCGACGCGGCGGGCGCGACGGTCCCGGTGCTGGCGACCGCGTCGCTCGATCCGGTGCCCGGAGACAGGGCGTCTGGCGGCGGCAGGAGGATCTCCTCCACGACGACCGCCTCCTGGCCGGGCAGGAGCCACGGCTCGGGCTTCTCGCCGAACAGCTCGCGCAGGTAGCGCTGGAGCCCGATCGGGCTGATGGCGATCCGGTGCTCGGTGCAGAACCCGACCAGCTCGTCGAGCATCGCTCCCACCGTCGGGTAGCGATCGAGCACGTCGAGCGCCAGGGCGCGCATCACGATCGCCTCGAGCGCCGGCGGGTAGTCGGCGTGGATCGTCGACGGCCGTCGGATGTCGCCGGTGACGATCTTGTGCATCGTCACGTAGTCGTTGTCGCCCTTGAACAGCCGGGTGACGGTGGTGAGCTCGTAGAGCACGATGCCGAGCGCGAACACGTCGCTGCGGCGATCGACCACCTCGCCCCGGCACTGCTCGGGCGACATGTACGCGATCTTTCCCTTGAGCGAGCCCGAGCGAGTCTCGGTCATGCGCACCGCCGCCTTGGCGATGCCGAAGTCGACCACCTTCACCGCGCCGTCGAACGTGACGATGATGTTCGACGGCGACACGTCGCGGTGCACGATGTCGAGCGGGCGGCGGTCGCTGCTCCGCGCCTCGTGCGCGTAGTGCAGGCCGGCGGCCGCGCCGGCGACGATGGTGAGCGCGTGCTCGAGCGGGATCCGCGCCTTGCGCAGCGCCACCGAGTGCAAGAGCTCGCGCACGTTCTCACCGTGCACGTACTCCATCGCGAAGTAGAACGCGCCTCCCTCCTGACCGATGTCGTAGACCTGCGCGATGTTCTGGTGGTGGAGCTGCGCCGACAGGCGCGCCTCGTCGATGAACATGCGCACGAACCGCTCGTCGCGCGCGTGCTCCGGCTTGATGCACTTCACCACCACGTAGCGCTCGAAGCCCTCGAGCCCGGTGGCCCGCGCCAGGTAGATCTCCGCCATCCCGCCGGTCGCCAGGTGGGACAGCACCTGGTACCGGCCGAGCATGGAGCCGGGACCGATGGCGCGGATGGGAGCGGTGGACATCGGGGAAGACACGGAGGATTCCAAGCGGCGGACGGCAGATCAAGTCCGCGCTCCGGTAGCCGGCGGCCAAGTCCTGCAAGCGCCCGGCGGCGTCGCCGGATTCGAGGAGGTGGAGATGGTTCCCCGTTCCCCGGGCGGCGAAACTATGCTCGACCGATGCGCAGCTCGGTCCTGGCCCTCGTCTTCATCGTCGCGTGCGGGAGCGGGGACGACGCGATCGATCCCGGCGACGGCGGCGGCAGCGGTGACGGTGATGCGTCGACGGTCGACGCGGCGCCGACCGCAGGCTGCGGGACGCCGCAGGCGAGCGGCGTGCAGAACGGCACCATCGACGTCGCCGGCACGGCGCGCACGTACGTGCTGTTCGTGCCCGCGGGCTACGACCCGATGCAACCGACGCCGCTCGTCTTCGCGTGGCACGGACGGACCGGCACCGCGGCCAACGCGCGCGCGTACTTCGGCATCGAGGCCGTCGCCGCGGGCGCGGCGATCATCGTCTACCCGCAGGGCCTGCCGGTCTCCGCCGACCCCAACGACACCGGCTGGGAGCTGACGGCGAACGGTCGCGATCTCGCGTTCTACGACGCGCTGTCGGCGCGGCTGCGTGAGACCTACTGCATCGGCTCGGCGTACAGCATGGGCCACAGCTTCGGTGGCTACATGAGCAACGCGGTGGCGTGTTACCGCGGCGGCGTCGATCCGGGCGAGATCCGCGCGATCGCGCCCGTCGCCGGCGGCGGCCCCTTCGGGCAATGCCCGGGTGATCCGGTCTCGGCGGTGGTCATGCACGGCATGAACGACTCGGTCGTCCCGTTCGCGCAGGGCGAAGCGTCGCGTGACTTCTGGCGCGGCGACGCGGCTTGCGACACCGCCTCGATGCCCATCGATCCGTCGCCGTGTGTCGCGTACACGGGGTGCGACGAGGACCGCACCGTCCGCTTCTGCGCGCACGCCGACACCGCGTTCGGCGGCCACGGCTGGCCGAGCTGGGCCGCCCGCGCGGCGTGGGATCTGTTCGTCGCGACGCCCTGACAGCCGTCAGGGGGCAGGCGTGACGATGGGGGGCATCGCGGCCTGGGCGGCGGCGGCCGCGGCGGCGGCGGCGGCCTCGGCGGCCTTGCGCTGCTCCCTGAGCTTCTCCTCGCGCTTGCGGATCTTGATGCGCTCCCGGGCTTCCTTCTCGTAGTCGAAGACCGGTGGATCGAAGTGCTTGGCGTCGTAGACGCGCACCACCATCGATCCCTCGACCGGCATCTCGAGCTCGCTCCAGCCGGCGGGCATCACCGGCTCGGTCCAGTCGTAGACCCACTTCGCGTCGAGCGACGACAGGTTCACGCAGCCGTGGCTGTTCACGTGGCCGAAGCGATCGTGCCAGTACGCGGCGTGGAAGTAGAGGCCGGAGCGGAAGCGCGTCGCCCACGGCACCTCCGACACCTCGTAGTGGGAGCTCTCCTGCTCCTCGGCCGACATCCTGGTGAGGGACGCCTTGGAGCGGAGCCGGTAGATCGCGGGCGGCGTGTCCTTCTTGCGCCGGCCCGACGAGAACAGCGTGGCGAAGACCGGCGTGTCGCCGTCGTACGCGATCATCACCTGCTCGTCGCGGTCGAGATCGATCCACTTGGCGTGCGCGTCGGCGATGTCGGGCCGCGGGCGGGTGCGAGCGACGCGGAGGCTCTTGCGATCGATCCACTGGCCGTCGGCGACGCGGACGAAGCCGTCGCTCTCCTCGAGCACGGGCACGATCGCGCGATGCTCGAACGTCGCCCCCTTCGCCGCCTTCTTGTCGGCGGCGGTGCGCGCGACGACCGACTTGCGGTCGGCGGCGTACACCCACGCGAACGGCCACGACGGCGGTGGCGTGGCGACGAGATCGATGCCGGTGAACCGCGACGGCAGGAACTTCTTCATGTCGGTCACCGCCACCCACCCGACGCTGGTCTTCACGTAGTCGGCGCCGTTGATCTCGACGATGCTCTCCTCGTCCCTCGTGACCATGTAGTTCGACTGGTACTTGGGCTCGGGCAGCGGGGTGCCGGCGCGCACGGCGTTCTCGGTCTCGTAGCGCGAGGCGCCCTTCTCGATGTTGTAGTAGTCCTGCGGGACGAGGCGCCCGGCGGGGACGACCGGCAGGACGGTGGCCAGCGGCTCCCTGGCGCTCGCCTTGGCGTGGCGCGCGCACACCCAGCCGCGGGGCGCGGCGGCCAGCCAGACCTTGCAGCGCTTGTCGCCGTCGACCGCCTCGCCGACCGGCAGCCGGGTGCCCCCGACGATCTTGCCGAGCGGCTCCGACTTCAGATCGGGCTCGGTGTACGCGTGCGCGTCGCGGCGGAGCTCGAACGACTTCGTGGTCTCGGGCCACGCGAGCTTCGCCAGCGTGTCGGGGTTCGGCGGCGGCGGCGGCGGCG
>JAIOII010001347.1 GCA_019912685.1 Kofleriaceae bacterium | reverse complement strand
GAGCGGGCGCGGCGGCCGGCGGGGCGCCGGGCAACGCCGCGATCCTCGACCTGCCGTTCAAGGAGGCCAAGGCCGCGCTCGTGGAGGGCTTCGAGCGCGGCTACCTGGTGCACCTCCTCGCCCGCCACAAGGGCAACATCTCGCGGGCGGCGCTCGAGGCCGGGATCGATCGCAACTACATCCACCGCCTGGTCAAGAAGTACAACCTCGACATCGATCGCGGCTGACGGGCAGGCGCGCGTGGGTCACCTCGACGAAGAGCGCTTCGCGGCGACGCTCGCCGGCTGCGCCGGGTGCGGCGGCAAGGCGTTCGAGATCACGAGCTACATCGATCGCCAGGTGTCGGTGATGCTCGCCGACCCGAACGACGACGGTCGCTGGGGCCACGACGGCGAGAAGCTGATCGACGGGACGACCCGGATCGTGTGCCTCGGCTGCCGGCGGGTGGCCTACGAGAGCGACGATTGCCCGCGCTGCCATGCCGCGGGCGGGCTCGCGCGCGCGGCCGGGCCGTCGCGCATGGAGGTGCCGAAGCGGTGCCCGGCGTGCGACGGGACCGAGCTGACGGTGATCGGCCTGACGGCGGCGACGGTGCGCACCGCGGCGGGGAGCCGGCCGACCCAGCCGGCTGCCCGGGCGCTCCTCGGTGAGGACGGGTTCCACGTGATGGCGCTCGCCTGTGACGCGTGCGACTGGGTGGCGGTCAGCGAGCCGTGCCCCCTCTGCGGCGCGCCACCTCCGCTGCGGCCGCGGCCGTGACTCATTACAATGAAGCCATGCGCCGCAGCCTGATCGCGATCGTCGTCCTCGCGGGTGCGGTCGCGTGCAGCGGGAAGAAGGACGGCACGGGCACGGGCACGGGCACGGGCACGGGCACGGGCACGGGCACGGGTACGGCCGACGGCCCGCCCGGCATCGCGCGCTGTCTGAGCACCCTCGAGCGAGCCGCGACGCTGCCGGCGTTCGAGCGTGGCGGCGCGATCGTGCGCGGCTGCGGGCTGTGCGGACGCTCGTGGGATCCGCTGATCGCCGCCGACCGCGCCGACACCGGCACGCGGGTCGACCTCGAGGAGGTGTGGGCGATCGTCGACGCATGCGGTGGCGTGTGCACGAACCAGGCGGCGGCCGCGTTCCGCGGTCAGCTCGCCGAGCTCCTGCCCGGCAAGCCGTCGACGCGGCCGTGGCGCGCCATCGCCGACGCCTGCCCGAAGCTGATGCACACCGACCAGGACAGCGAGCGCTTCGCCAGCGCCGCCTGGTACGCGCTCGCGATGATCGGCGACAAGCTGCTGGCGCTCGACGCGACGTTGCCCGCCTCCGAGCACCTGCGGCTCGACGCCGCGCTGTCGTCGATGTTCCTGCCCCTGCCGCCGCTCACCGCGCCGGGCACGTCGTTCATCGTCCCCGGCGGCGGGGTCCGGCCCGGCACACCGTGGAAGACGATCACGGTCACGAGCGACGCCGTCTTCGTCGGGCGCCTCGCGTTCGTGCACCTGTCGCCGCGAGGCATCCAGCTCGTCGACGGCGGCACGCCCTATCCCGGCGCCAAGCTCGACGCGCTCGCGCGCCTGCCGTCCGTGCTCCGCGAGCTCGTCACCGCCAGCGCCGGAGCGGCGCCGCCGCTCGCCGATCGCCTCGACGACCCCATCATCATCGCGCCGCGCGCCGCGCGGGCGCGCATCGTGATCGACGTGATC
>JAIOII010001346.1 GCA_019912685.1 Kofleriaceae bacterium | reverse complement strand
CGCGAGCCGCGAGCCGCGAGCCGCGAGCCGACGACGCGGACGGCTCAGAGCCAGAGCCAGAGCCAGAGCCAGCGCCAGAGCCAGAGCCAGAGCCAGCTCAGAGCTCGATGGCGAACACCAGCAGGTCCTGCAGCTCGCCGGACAGGTTCGGGAACACCAGGTGGTCCTCGAGCGTGCGCTCGTGCCTCATCCCGCACTTCTCGAGGACCCGGCGCGACCCCGTGTTCTCCGGGTGACAGCTCGCCTCCACGCGCGGCATGCCGCGCGAGCGCGCGAGCGCGAGCATCGCGCGCAGCGCCTCCGTCGCGTAGCCGTGGCCCCACCACGGTCGCGCGATGATGTAGCCGGTCGCCGCCGGCGCGTCGTCGTACACGTGCAACCCCGTCGAGCCGATCACCACGCCCGTGTCGCCCAGCTCCGCCACGTACGTCCCGGTCCCGCGCTGCTCCCACTCCTCGTCGCGCATCTGCAGGAACGCGCGCGTCGTCTCGGGCGACTCGTGGCGCGCCCAGCCCATGTACGTCGTGATCGCCGGGTCGCTCGCGTACGCGTACACCGCGTCCAGATCGGCGAGGGTGGGGCGCCGCAGCACCAGCCGCGCCGTCGCGATGCGCTCGATCGGCACCACCCGCGTGATCACCGCCGTCATCGGCGCCGTCACAGGTCGAGCGCGTACACGCGCACGTCCGCGAGCTCCGGCCCCAGGTTCGGGAACACGACATAGCGCGGCCGGATGCCCTGGAACCCCAGCCCCGACTTCTCCAGCACGCGCGCGCTCGCCGCGTGGTCGGCGTGGCAGTACGCGCCGATGCGGTGGTCGCCGCGCGCCCGCGCGAGCTCGACCATCGCGCGGCACGCCTCGGTCGCGTAGCCGTGGCCCCAGTGCGCCTTGCCCAGGATGTAGCCCGTCGCCACCTCGCCCGGCGTCTTCGTGTCCACGTGCAGCCCCGTCGAGCCGACGAGCGTGTCGCCCACGAAGACGAGGTACGTGCCCGTGCCGTACGACCTCCACTCGTGCGCCGACATCGACACGAACCACTCGGTCGTCGACACCTTCTCGTGGCGCGGCCAGCCCATGAAGCGCGTCGCCTCCGGGTCCGACGCGTAGGTCGCGTAGATCGCCGCCGCGTCCTCGGGCGCCGGCGCGCGCAGCACGAGCCGCGCCGTCCGGATCACCGCGGTCACCTCGCTCAGGCCTTCGTCGGTCCCGCCCATTCGCTCATGGACGGCATCTGGCGCTGGAGCAGCCCGTTGACGCGATAGACCTTCAGCTCCTCCGCCTTGCCCTTCACCTTCACCGGCGGCAGGGCCGTCGCGTCGATGCGGTCGGCGACGTAGCGGAAGGTGTTCTCGGAGATGATCACCTCGCCCGAGCTCGCCACGTTCACCAGGCGCGACGCGACGTTCATCGCGTCACCGATCGCGGTGTACTGGAGGGCGCGGGTCGAGCCGATCGACCCGGTGATGACCTTGCCGGTGTTGATGCCGATGCCGATCCGGATCGGCGCCAGGCCCTCGGCCGCGCGCGTGCGATTGAACTCCTCGAGCCCCTGCATCATCATGAGCGCGCACGCGACCGCCTTGAACGGCGCGTCGTCGATCGGGATCGGGGCGCCGAACAGGCCGATGATCTCGTCGCCGACGAACTTGTCGAGCGTGCCCTGGTACTGGAAGAGCACGTCGACCATCACCTCGAAGTACTCGTTCAGGGTGTTGACGACCTCCTCCGGCGGGCGGCCGTCGGACATCGTCGTGAAGCCGCGGATGTCGGAGAACAGCATCGTGATCTCCGAGAGGCGTCCGCCCTTCTCGATCGTGAGCTGGCCCTTCACGACCTGCTCCACGACCGACGGCGGGATGAGGCGCGAGATCTGGGCGCGCGTCTGCGCCTCCTTCTCGATGCGGCTCGCCAGGCGCGCGTTCTGGATCGCGATCGCCGCCTGCGCCGCCATGCCGGTGCAGATCTGCAGGTCCTTCTCGGTGAACGCGTTCGACGTGAACAGCGAGTCGAGGTGCATGAGCCCGAGGAGGTCCGCGCCGTGCAGGAGCGGCAGGGTCATCGTCGAGCGGATGCCCTGCATGATGATCGAGTGCGCGCCGCTGAAGCGCGAGTCCATCGTCGCGTCCGACGACAGCACGGCGGCGCGGTTGGTCGTGACCTCGGCCATGACGGTGCGCGAGAGGACGATGTTGTTGTCGCCCTTGCCGTTGCGCGTCTTCACGTAGCGCGGGACCAGCTCGCCGCGATCGTCGAGGAGCAGGATCGCGCCGCGGTCGGCGCCGACCAGCTCGAACGCCTTGTCGAGGATCTTGGGGAGCAGCTTCTCGAGATCGAGCTCGCTGCCGACGGCGCGCGCGAGCTCGTGGCCGATGCGGAGGCGCTCGTAGTCGCGGCGCAGCACCTTCTCGTCGGTGATCTGGCGCTCCTGCATGAAGTCGCCGGTCGACGCCTGGATGCGCTGCCGGATGTGGCTCTCGGTCAGCCCCGGCGCGATGGTGACCCGGTGGACCGGCTCCTGCTGGCTCGGGCGGTCGACGAACAGGATGCGCGTCGAGCCCATCGTGACCTCGTCGCCGTCCTGCAGGTAGTGCTCGCCGACGCGCTCACCCCGGAAGAAGGTGCCGTTGAGCGACCGCAGGTCCCGCAGGAGGAAGCGGCCGTCGCCCGATCGCTGGATCTGGGCGTGCTCCTTCGAGATGATCCTGTCCAGGATCTGGATGGTGTTGTCGGGATGGCGGCCGAGGGTGTTGAACGCCCCCAGCTCGAACTCCTGGCGCTCGTCTCCCGAGATGACGATCAGCTTGGCCATGCGAATCCCGAGCGCTTTCGATGGTATGTCGGGCGACACGTGCGAGTAAAGGCGCCGCCGCGTTCGTCGCGCGTGATCGGACGCCGAACAGGCGCGCATTCGACGATTCTTCCCGCGACGAACGCCGCAAAACCCGCGATGCCCTCTTGCATCCGGAGCGCACGGCTATATACTCCAAACCCTTCGCGAAAGTGGCGGAATTGGTAGACGCGCTGGATTCAGGTTCCAGTGGGTAACACCGTGGGGGTTCGAGTCCCCCCTTTCGCACGGAGTGGCTCGAGCGCTCGGGTGGTGGCGGTCGTGGCGGTCGTCGCGCTCGGGTGTTCGGACCGCGCACGGCCGTCGATCTGCCGGTGCGCGACGATTACCGGCGCGACGGCGCCGGCCGCGGACCGTGGGCGTACTGCACGGCCGGCACCTTCCTGCTCGGGCAGATCCTCGAGCGAGCCACCGGCGCACCGGTCGATCGCCTCATCGCGGAGCACGTGTTCGCTCCGCTCGGCATCACGCGCTGGCGCTTCGCGCGGTCGCCGTCGGGCGAGGTGCAGACTGGCGGTCAGCTGCGGCTACGCCCCCGCGACCTCGCGACCCTGGGCTGGCTGGTGCGGAAGCGCGGCCGTGTGGGGGATCGCCAGATCGTGTCTGCCGCGTTCATGGAGGCTGCGCTGACGGTGCACCGCACGGCGTTCGCGGACCAGCGCCAGGACTACGGCTACCTGTTCTGGCGCCGCCCGCTCTCCACCGGCTGCGGCGAGACCACCGCGTGGTTCATGAGCGGCAACGGCGGCAACGCGGTCTTCGTCCTCGACGAGCTCGACGCCGTCGTCGTGGTCGCGCGCACGCACTACAACCGCGGTCGCGCCATGCACGATCAGACCAAGTCCCTGGTCGAGCGCCACGTACTCCCGTCGCTCGCCTGCGGCCGATCCCCGGTCACCGGCCGCGGCGCGGCGCCGTGACCCTCGGGCGCCACTTCTTCACGCGCTCCCAGTGCCACGGCTCCTTGCGCACGGTGCGGCGGAAGCCGAAGCGGCGGGCGTTCTTCTCGAGCCACGCGTAGGTCGGGGCGTCGAGGTAGATGTCGAGGGCGCGGCCCGCCTGGTGGTTCGAGTAACCGGGGCGCGCGGCCTTGTTGCCGAGACCCATGCGCCAGGCCTGGTAGAGCCAGGCCTGCCGCTCGTGGCTGCGCCAGCCGCTGCGGATCGCGAGGTCGATCCCGTCGGCCGCGGCGGCCTCGCGCATCGCGAGGAACGCGCGCGCCGTCTCGAGCTCGACCTCGGCCCAGCCGATCTGCACGAGCTGCAGCTTCAGCTTCTTGCCCTTGCGGTAGCCCTCGGCCGGATAGGGCTCGAGCACCTCCGCGCGGGCGTCGGCCGGCACGGCGCAGGCGACCGCCGCGGCGAGAAGAACCCCGAGGAACGCGCGCATCGAGCGTCCAACCATGAAGCACGGATCGGCCCCGCGCCAGCGCGGGAAGAAGCGCGGCCACGACAGCGGTAGGATCCCGCGCATGACGACACCAACGACGCTTCTCCGCGCGACGCTCGTGCTCGCGCTCCTCTCCGGCGCCGCCTGCAAGAAGGAAGAGGCGGCGTCGGGCTCGAAGGAACCGGCCAGGGAGCCCGCCGCCGGCACGCAGGACCCAGCGGCGAAGCAGGCGCCGCCGACCACGGCGCCGGTGGTGGGCAAGCCGGCGCCCGACTTCACGCTGGAGACGCTCGACGGCAAGAAGGTCTCGCTCGCCTCGTACAAGGGCAAGCCCGTCGTCCTCGAGTGGTTCAATCCCGGGTGCCCGTTCGTCGTGAAGTCCCACACGAAGGGCTCCCTCGTCGAGACCGCGAAGAAGCACACCGACGCCGGCGTGGTCTGGCTCGCGATCAACTCCGGCGCGCCCGGCAAGCAAGGCCACGACGTCGCCGACAACGAGGCGGCCGTGAAGGCGTGGAAGATGGCGCACCCGGTGCTGCGCGACGTCACCGGCGAGACCGGCAAGGCGTACGGGGCGACCAACACGCCCAACATGTTCGTCATCGACCCGTCGGGCACCGTCGTCTACGCGGGCGCGATCGACAACTCGCCGGACGGCGAGGGCGGCGCGCCGACCGGCGGCACGCTCGTCAACTACGTCGACGCCGCGCTCGGCGACCTCGCCGCCGGCCGTCCCGTCGCCACCCCTGTCACCAAGCCCTACGGATGCGGCGTCAAGTACGCCTCGTGATCGTCGCGGCGCTCGCCGTCCCGCTCGCCGTCGCGTGCAAGCGCGATCGCAAGGACGGCGAGCGCCGCGACGATCACGAGGCGTACTTGACGCCGCATCCGTAGGGCTTGGTGACAGGGGTGGCGACGGGACGGCCGGCGGCGAGGTCGCCGAGCGCGGCGTCGACGTAGTTGACGAGCGTGCCGCCG
>JAIOII010001345.1 GCA_019912685.1 Kofleriaceae bacterium | reverse complement strand
ACCGGACCGTCGCCGTCGGTGCTGCGCGCCACAGCCCGAGCAGCAGATCGAGCGCCGCCGGCTCCGGCACCTCGGCCGGCGTCAGCTCGCGCACGAGCTTGAGGCCGTAGCTCGCGTGCCCGAGCACGATCGGATCGGCGCCGAGCGCCGCGTGATCGGTCTTCGCCGTCGCGCGCTCGAGGTTCCAGAGCTCCGAGCCGCGCGCGCGCCGGCCGAGCGCGAGCTCGCTGTGCACCAGGAGGCCGAGCGCCCCGCCGAAGCGGCGGCGCGAGCTGCGCGCGCCGCGCGCGATCGCCGAGACGCGACCGAGCTCGCGCGTGAACAGCGCCACGACGAGATCCGACTCGCCGACCGGGGTCGTGCGCAGCACGACGCCGTCGGTCGTGTGGCTCTGGCCACTCACGCCGGCAGCGTAGCAGAGCCGCCTGCTACGCGACGTCGATGGTGAGCGTCGGCGCGGCCGCCGGCGGCGCGGCGGTGACGCCCTCGCCGGTCGAGCTCGGCCGGCGCATCAGGTACGAGAGCGTCAGCGTCGCGACGATGAGCAGGATGATCACCGCGAGCGTGAGCCCGCCCTGGCGACCGCGATCCTGATCGAGCAACGCGGGCGGCAGGAAGCTGCGCCAGCCGCCGTCCTTTTCCTTCTTCGCGCGCTCCTCGCGCTCGCGCTCGGCCGCCTCGGGATCGTCGTCGTCGATGGCGAGGACGGGGATCGACCGCGGCGTCGGCCGCGCGACGGGCTTCTCGACCGGCTTCTCGACCGGCTTCGCGACGGGCTTCCCCTCGACCGGAGGCATCGCGTCCGCGAGGAGCTCGTTGACCGCCGCGACGTAATCGTCGACGGTGATCTCGACCTCGAGCTCCTCGTCGAGGACGGCCTCGGCGGACACCGCCTCGATCTGCGCGGCGATCTCGCTCTTGCGGAGGAAGCGGCCCCTCGCGTCGCGCACCCGGCGCGGCTTGCTCACGCGCGCGGCGGTCGCGACCGGCGCCGGCGCCGGCTCGACGACGGATGACGCGGACGGCGCCGACGACGCGGACGGCGCCAACGACACGGACGGCGCGGACGGCGCGTGCAGCGGCGACATCGCGTCGAGCAGCGCGTGCGCCTGCGCGGACGCGACCGGCGCTGCCGCGAAGCCACACGCCGCGTACCGCGCCAGCGCCTCGTCGACCGACAGCCCGACGCAGCGAGCGTAGTTGCGGATGAAGCCGCGCACGAACACGTCGGCGGGCAGCTCGTCGAAGCGGCCCTCCTCGAGCCGCTCGAGCGTGCGCAGCTGGATGCGCGTCACGCGCGCGACGTGCTCGCGCGTCAGCCCGCGCGCCATGCGCCCCGCCGTGAGCCAAGCAGCGAGCGAGGCTCGCCCGGCAGAATCCGGCATCGCCGGCGTCGCCGGCGTCGTTACGTCTTCGTTCGTGGGTTGGCGATCCATCGTTCGGATGCGGTGAAGCGTGCGGTGGCGAGCGGATTCGCTCAGTGCGTCAGCGCTCGATCCAGGTACGGTCCAGGTACGGTCCAGGTGCGTTCGTCTCAGAAGGACTGCGCCCGGCACTGCGCGGCAGCGCAGCTCCGCGGCGAAAGCTTCAGACACGCATCGCGAGCGGCGCGCGCGTCATCGGTCAGACCTTGTTCGAGACGAGCCTTCATGAGGTAGAGCGCTGCCTCCTGCGACTGGCACGCTGTCTGGTCGCTAACGTCTTGAAACTGCTCGGCCGCTTTTTCCCATTCTTCGCGGGCAAAGTAAACCCGTCCCAGACGATAAGTTGCCACGCACATCCCGGGCTGGAACTGCAGCGCCTGCCGGAGCTCCTTGGCGGCGGACACGTGGTCACCCTTCAGGAAGTAGGCCCAGCCCAGGTGGGCCCGGGTGAGCCCCGGGTTGACCAGGCGGGCCGGGCTGGACAGCGCCTGCGTGAGGTGCTCGATGCCGACGTCGGGCTCGCCCATCAGATTGGCGACGACCCCGAGATTCGACCAGGCCTCACCGTAGTCGGGTGAGAGCTCGACCGCCTTCCGGAAGTCGTCGCCCGCCTTGCCGAGCTGGGCGTCCATGTCGGTCCGGAGGGCCTCGGCGTCCAGCCCGGTGAGGCAATCCTCGATCTCGATGAGCTTGAACGTCCCCATCCCGCGGAGGTAGTGCACGAGGCCGCGGACGTTGTAGGCCTCGTCGTTGGTCGGGTGGTACGCGATCGCCTTGTTGGCCTCGGCCTCGGCCGCCTCGAGCTCGTTGCGCCCGAGGAAGTCGCGCGCGAGCGCGAGCCGCGTCTCGCTCTTCTTGGGATCGCCGTGCGGCTGCGTGCAGGCGGCGCAACCGGCGACGACGCCGAGGAGGCACGCGATGAGAAGAGCGCCCGTTCCCTGCAACTCGCGGCGACGCTAGCGCGCGAGGTGCAGGAGGTCAACGCATGGCCGATCCCCCTGCCCGAGCGCAAAGTGCTACAGAGAGCCATGACCGCGCCCGGCCCGATCGAGCCGACCCGCACGCTGACCTTCCCGTCCACCGGCGGCGCCACGCTCTACGCGGAGGCGTACCTCCCGCCCGCGCCCGCGCCCGCGGTGGCGCTCGTCGTCCACGGTTACGCCGAGCACTGCGGTCGCTACCGCGAGGTCGCCAGCACGCTCGTCGGCGCCGGCGTCGCCGTCCTCGGTTACGACTACCGCGGTCACGGCCGCGCGTCGGGACGGCGAGGTCACATCGAGTCGTGGAGCGACTATCACGACGATCTCGACGCCGCGATCGCGCAGGCGCGGCAGCTCGCGCCCGGCAAGCCCGTGATCCTCGTCGCGCACTCCAACGGCAGCCTGATCTCGCTGCGCGCCCTCACCGATCCCGATCGCCGCCCCGACGTCGCCGCCGCCGTCATCTCGTCGCCGTTCCTCGCGCTGCGCCTCCAGGTGCCTCCCGCGAAGATCTGGCTCGCGCGCGGCATGAGCAAGGTGTTCCCATCGTTCTCGCAGAAGAACGAGCTGCGGGTCGAGGATCTGACGAGCGATCTCGAGAAGCAGAAGGCGCGCATCTCCGACACGCTCTGTCACGACGTGGCGTCGGCGCGCTGGTTCACCGAGGCGAGCGACGCGCAGGCGCACGTGCGGCGCCAGGCGCCGAACATCACGATCCCGAGCCTGTGGGTGATCGGCGGCGACGATCCGATCGCGGATCCGTCGGTGTCGGAGCCGCTGGCGCGGACGGTTCACGGCGCCGAGGTGCACCTCCTCCGTGGCTTCAAGCACGAGGTATGGAACGAGCGCGAACGTGCGCACCCGCTGGGACTCGCGGGCGAGTTCGTCAGGAAGATCGCAAGGGCCTGACTCATCGAGGGATCTCGTCGCTGCAGTGCGGCGTCGAGGGAATCGTTGCGGTTCTCGTCGGCACCTCTATACTTCTCCTCGGTTCCTTGACCCGCTGTCGCCACGATTCGTGCGTCCGCTGTGGGCGCGAATCGTCGGTCCTCCCGGGCTCCTCCTGTTCGGGCGCACGCCCGAGGTCCACCCAAGGTCCACCACCATGTCGATCCTCGCCTGCATGTGCAATCAACCCCAGCGCCTCGCCGAGGCGCTGGCGCCGGTGCGCGCATCGCTCGTCGCGCCGGGTCCGATCGCGCGCTGGGGCATGGGATACATCCACGCCGGCGAGGTCCTGCTCTCGCGCACGCCGCGGAGCGCCGCCGGTGACACCAGCCAGCCCCTCGACTTCTACGCGGCGATCGAGCCGATCAAGAGCGACTGCCTGATCGCGCACGCCGCCGCGGCGGCGGACGACGCGACCGCGTCGAGCGCGCCGACCGAGGCGACGCAGCCGTTCCGCTTCCGGCGCTGGATGCTCGCGCAGGACGGCGCGACCCTCGTCGAGCCGGCGGTGTGGCAAGCGCTCGCCGATCACGTCCCCGACTTCCTGCGCCGCAACCTGCGCGGCCGCACCGCCGCCGAGCTCACGCTGCACGTGCTCATGGCGATGCTGCACGACCAGGGCATGCTCGACGATCCCAACCTGCCCTCGCCCCTCGCGCGGCGGGCGATCTCCGACACGCTCGCCCTGTTCGCGAGCACGCTGACGCGCGCGGGCGCGTCGTGGCGGCCCGGGACGATCGCCGTGTCCAACAGCCGCGCGCTGTGGGTCGCGCGTCCCGAGGTGAGCGGCGCGCCGACGCACGTGCGCCGGCTCCAGGTCCACGACGATCGCGGCTACCGCGACGACTCGTTCCGCGGCGTGCTCATCACGAGCGCGCTCGCTCCCGGCGACGGCGCCGAGGAGGTCCCGGCGGGCTCCGTCGTCGCCGTCAGCCGCGACCTCCGCGTCGACATCTCGTCCCTCGCGGCGACCTGACGCCCGAGGCCCGAGGCCTCCGTATCGGCTCGCCCTACCGGGCGAGCTGGTACGCGTCGGCGCGGCCGCCCTTGAGGGCCTTCTTGCCCTCGGCGGCGCCGGGCGACGGCGCCGCGGCGAAGCCACGCTCGGCGCGCCCGGTGATCGTCTGGATCTCGAGGCCGAGGTCGCCGTCGCCGATCTCGCCGGCC
>JAIOII010001344.1 GCA_019912685.1 Kofleriaceae bacterium | reverse complement strand
GTGGATGAGCTGGCCCAGCGCCTGCGCGCGCAGCCCGGGCTTGCCGGTGCGGGCGAGATCGACGAGGGCGGCCACCGTGCGCGCCGAGCGCTGCCTGCGCGAGCGCGGTGTCGTCGCCCTTGAGCGCGGCGAGCAGCGCCGAGCGCGCGTCCTCGTTCCCGAGCCGCCCGAGGATCCACGCCGCCTGCGACGCCTCGTCGGCGCGTCCGGAGAAGAGCGCGTCGGACAGCATCTGGGTCACGGCCGGATCGTCGGGCGTCGCCTGGGCGAGCACGTCGAGCGCGAACGTCCGCGCCTGTCCGCTCGACGATTCGGCGATGCGCACGAGCGCCGCGCGGGCCTCGGGCGCGCTGGTGTCACCCAGCATGCGGATCGCGTCGAGCCTGTCCTGGCGGGTGCCACGCTCGGTGAGGTCGATGGCGAGCGCGATCGCCTCCTCGTTGCCGGCCTTCACGAGGCCGGGCAGGACGGCGCGGCGGTCGGCGGCGCGGCCGTGCCGGGCGATCTCGACGAGCGCGGTCGTGACGTCCGGGCTGCGCAGCTGCTGCAGGGCCTGGATGACCATCGAGCTCGTCGGCCCTTCCGACAGGGCGACCTCGATGAGGACGTCGCGCGCGTCCTCGCCGCCGAGGTTGACGAGCATCTGCGCGACCTGCCCCGCGAGGTTGCGGTCGCCCTTGCGCAAGATCTCGCCGAGGGCGGCGACGGCCTCCTCGCCGCCGATCTCGCCGATCGCCGTCACCGCGCTCCACCGTGCGTACTGGGGCCCGCCGGCGGCGGCTGACACCAGCACGGGCAACACCGCGGGATCGCCGCTCTTGCCGAGCGCGCCGAGCGCCGCCGCGAGCACCTGAGGGTCACCCGCCTTCACCATCCCGGTGAGGAGCTGGATCGTCGCGTCGTCCTGCGGCTGCAGGTTCTGGACGGCGAGCGCGCGGATGCGGGTGTCACCCGTCCGCGCGAGCTCGACCAGCATCGCCTGCGCGTCGGTGGCTGACACCTGCCCGAGCGCGTAGACGGCGGCCGACGCGGCCTCGTAGTCCCCCGCGCGTGCCAGGGACCCGAGCACCTTCACGACCTCGTCGCCGCCCACCTCGGCGAGCGCGTAGATGGCGGTCGCGCGCAGCGGATCGCCGCGATCCCGGGCCATGGCGACGAGCCGCTTGCGCGCACGCGCATCGCCGGTCGAGGCCATGCCGCTCACGGCGGCGCTGCGGATGCGCGGGCGCGCGTCGCCCTCGAGATCGAGCAGGAGGTCGACCGCGCGGGTCGTCCCGATGCGGCCGATCGCGGCGATGACGCTCTCGGGGACCCCGGGGCGCGGGTCGTCGACGAGCCCGGCGAGCGCGGCGACCGCATCGTCCGTGCCGACCAGGCCCAGCTTGTCGGCGACGATCGACACCTGCTGGGCGGTGCGCGCGGCGAGCAGCTGATCGATGAGGGCGTGCTCGGAGAGGCCGACAGCGGCGGCGTTGACGCGCAGCGGCCGGCGCAGGGCCGCCATGTCGCCCTTGCGCGCCTTGGCGGTGACCGCCGAGCGGGTGGCACCGCGGGCGCCGGCGCCGGGATCGTCGTGCCAGGCGTGGTACCCGGCGAAGGCGGTGGTGAGCGCGAAGAAGGTGGTGGCGAGGCGATAGCGGCGGAGTGAGCTCACGGCGGGCTCCCTGGATGGGCATCCATCTGATCGACGCCCTATCAACGAACGGTCGCACCCGGAGGTTCATTTCGCTCCGGCGTCAAGAGGGTGTCAGGCTCCGACGCGTCGGTTACCGAACTCCGGAACGCTTGGATTGACGCCCCCTTGGACCCGTCCCTAGACTTACCCCCATGCTCACGGAGTCCGAGTCGGAAGAGCTGAAGAAGCGCCTCGAGGCCGACCTGGGCCGCCTGGTCGCCAACGCGCACTCCGCCATCGGTTTCACGATGGATCGCGACCGCGATCGCATCGGGCGTGACTCGATGGACGAGTCGACCGAGGAGGAGCTGTACTCGACGCAGCTGCGCCTCCACGACCGGGAGAACTTCCTGATCGCCAAGATCCAGGAGGCGCTCAAGCGGTTGCACAACGGCGAGATCGACGAGTGCGAGGAGTGCAGCGAGCCCATCGGGTTCAAGCGGCTGATGGCACGGCCGGTCACGACCCTGTGCTTCGAGTGCAAGACCGCGCGCGAGCAGGTCGAGGCCGACGACGCCGGCGAATGACCGAGATTTGCTAAGCCTCGAAAACGTCTGGTAGGATCGGGCGGGTCCCGGATGCGCGACCGCTATACGATCACCGAGCGACTCGACGCCGGGGGCATGGCCGAAGTCTTCCGCGGCGTCGCGGAGTCGATGGAAGGCTTCAAGAAGGCCGTCGCGATCAAGCGCGTCCTGCCGAACCTGACGAAGAACCAGAAGTTCGTCTCGATGTTCCTCGACGAGGCGCGGCTCTCGCTGTTCCTCCAGCACGCGAACATCGTCCAGGTCTTCGACATCTCGAAGACGCCCGACAACGCGTACTTCCTCGTCATGGAGTACGTCGACGGGTGCAACCTGAAGACGCTCATCGAGCGGCAGAAGCAGCGCGGCAAGCGGCTCGAGATCCCGCACACGATCTACTTGATGATCGAGTGCTGCAAGGCGCTGAACTACGCCCACGTGCTCGAGCACCCGGAGACCGGCGAGCCGCTCGGGATCGTGCACCGCGACATCTCGCCGCCCAACATCCTGCTCAGCAAGAACGGCGAGGTGAAGCTCGTCGACTTCGGCCTCGCGAAGGCGAACAGCCAGATCGAGTCGACGGACCCGGGCGTCGTGAAGGGCAAGTTCAGCTACCTGTCGCCGGAGGCGGCGAGCGGGCTCGACGTCGATCACCGGGCGGACGTGTTCGCGGTGGGCATCATCCTCTGGGAGATGTTCACGGGGCGGCGGCTGTTCTACGGCGACACCGACTACCAGACGGTCGAGCTGGTGCGGCAGGCGCGCATCCCGTCGATCCAGGCGCTCAACCCCGAGATCGAGCCGGAGCTCGAGGCGGTGGTGAGGAAGGCGCTCGCTCGAGATCCGAACGACCGGTACCAGCACGCTGCGGACCTGGGCGACGCGCTGGCGCAGTACCTGTTCTCGCGGCGCATGAAGGTGACGGCGCGCGACATCGCGCAGCTGGTGCGCGACGCGCAGCTCGAGCAGATGAGGAAGCGGTCGAGCGAGCCGAAGGGATCGCTCATCGACGCGCTCATCAACGACGAGGTGCAGCGGCTGAGCTCCCTCGTCGGAACGGAGAGCGACGGGCAGGCGGCGGGGGGC
>JAIOII010001343.1 GCA_019912685.1 Kofleriaceae bacterium | reverse complement strand
AGGCGCCGATCAAGCCGGGCTCGACGATCAACCGGCCGCCGCCGCCGCCGATCGACGCGGCCGAAGCCCCCGACGCGGCGGAGCCGCCGGTGGGCGACGTGAACGCGGCCGCCGCTCCCGGCGGCTCGGCGCCGTCCCCGGCGGCGATGGACGAGGTGCGTCCGCCGGTCGCCGCCGACCTCGCCGAGTACACGAAGGGCATCCCCGGCAAGGGCAAGCTGATGGCGACCATCGCGACGTCGATGGGTGACTTCCACTGCGAGCTCTACGAGGACGTGCCGATGACGGTCGCGAACTTCGTCGGCCTCGCGACCGGCAAGAAGCCGTGGAAGGACCCGAACACGGGCGAGGTGAAGAAGAACGTGCCGTTCTTCAACGGCATCATCTTCCACCGCGTCATCCCCGACTTCATGGTGCAGGTCGGCGATCCGCTGGGGCAGGGCATCGGCGGCCCCGGCTACGAGTTCGACAACGAGATCGTGCCCAGGTACAAGCACGACGTCGGCGGCATCCTGTCGATGGCGAACGCGGGCCCGGGCACGAACGGCAGCCAGTTCTTCATCACCGAGAAGGCGACGCCCTGGCTCGACGGCAAGCACACCGTCTTCGGCAAGTGCAAGGAGGTCGACCTCGTGAAGAAGATCACGGGCGTCGAGCGCGGCCCGGGCGACAAGCCGGTCACGCCGGTCACGATCAAGAGCGTGAAGCTCAGCCGGAAGTAGTCACGGCGCGCCCGAAGCGGCCGAGCGCGCGAAGCGCGCGAGCCGGCCCGAGCAAACGACTATGGACCGCAGGCGCCGGAGGGCTGACCGAAGGGCGGCGTGAGGCACGGCGCGCACTTCATGCCGTCGGCGCAGCCGTCCTGTCCGATGAGGAAGTTGTCGACGTCGGGCAGGCACTCCGGCAGGCAGCGCCCCTCGGCGTACTGCGCGCCGAACAGGTTCTGGATGAGGCCGGTCTCGCACGTCTGCGGCTGGAAGCCCGGCTCGAGGAAGACGTTGGGCGCGCACAGGAGGTCCTGACCTTCGGGGCACTCGTCGACGCCGAGGCGGTCGGCGTTGGCGCCGGCGGCGGAGCGCGGGACGCACGTGCCGCGGCCCGAGCAGCAGGCGGGCAGGCCGGTCGGGCCCTCCGCCGGACCGGGGTCACACGCGAGGTGGCACGCGCCGGTGTCGCTCTGATCGAGCGGGTTGAAGCACGGGACGCAGAGCTGGTCGGCGGCGCACGTGCTCTGCGGCAGGAGCGCCGCCTGCGACTCGACCTCGGGCAGCGCCTTCGACAGGCAGCGGCCCTCGGCGCCGGCGACCGAGTCGCACGTCGGCGGGACGAAGTTGCCGCCGGTGCGGATGAAGTCGTCGGGCACGCACTTGCTCGCGGTGTTCGGCGCCGGGCAGTCGGCGAGGCGCTCGAGCATGTCGGCGGGCACGAGCATCGTGGGCAGGCAGTGCGCGCCGGGCTCGCACGCCGGGAGCGTCGTCGGATCGACGAGATCGGGTCCGGTGTGCGGACACGTGCCGCTGCCGAAGCCGCCCTCGCACGTGTACTTCAGCTCGCACGCGCCGGTGGTCATGCCGTCGAGCGGGTTGACGCACGGCACGCAGCGCTCGTCGTCGTCACACGTGTCCTGCGGGAGGATGCCCCAGTAGTCCGTCACCTCGGGGATGCAACCGGAGAGGCAAACGCCCTCGGCGCCCTGCAGCGACGTGCACGATGGCGGCGTGTACACGCCGCCGGTGGCGATGAGCGGGTCGGGCACGCAGTAGCCGCCGCCCGCGCACTCGGCGAAGCGGCCCTGCAGGATGCCGGGCACGTCGTCGGAGGGCACGCAGTGCGCGCCGCCGACGAAGTCGGTGCAGCACTCGGTCAGCGCGTACGGATCGCGCGCCGCGCCGAGCGGGCCGTCGCACGCCGGCGCGGGCCATGTCTCGCGCTCGTCGTCATCGTCGCCGCCGTTCGGGCTGGCGTTCGGATCGCCGACCTGGCAGCCGGTGATCGCGAGCGAGACGATCGACACGAAGGACGCGGCGAGGAGGGCGGGGCGCATGCCTCGATGTAGGTTTCAAGGCGCGCGCCACCGAGGTCGGAGCCAAGGTTCCGCGACCTTGTTCTTCCCGAGAGGTGATCGGATCCGGACGACCTGACCGCCGCCGAAACGTGGGAATCAAGTCATCGGGATCGGGGAGTTTTTCCCCCGGCTGGGAGCGATGGGAGGCGCGAAACGCCACGGCGATCACCAGATGTTCGGGGCGGATCGCCCCGCTGATCGGTCCGGCCATCACAACTTAGGTTGTAGGGAACCAAGGATCCTGCGGGGTCGGATGTGGGCCAAGGTACGGGCCGACTTCTTGCTTGAACGCGGGTTCACCGTGGACCAACCGCGCGCGATCACAGCGCCCCTCGCGTCGCCGGACGAGGAGACGAGCCCCGGGCGCCGGCTGCCCCAGCGGCTCGCGCGGACCCGGCGGCGCGTGGCGGCGATGGTGACGATCGCGCTCGCGTACGCGGCGCTCCTGTTCGCGGCGGCGCTCACGTCGCCCGACCGCGGGTTCTTCACGTACCAGGGCTCGGAGGTCGTGGTCGTCGACGCGGGCTCGCCGGCGGCGGCGGCCGGGCTGCTCGTCGGCGATCACATCGTCGGCGTCGACGGTGTCCGGATCTCGGACGACGTGACGCGGGCCAAGATGATCGCGGCGATCGGCCCGGACCGTACGGTGACGTTCACCGTCCTGCGGACCCCGGTTTCGCTGGGGCCGCCGGGCTCGTCCCTGGACGAGCGAGGCGGCGAGCTGCGCGAGGTCACGTTCGCGATGAGCCGGCGGCTGCCGCTCGCGTCGGCGGGCGGCGTCGCGCTCGCGCTCGTCTTGCTCGCGCTGGCGCTGCTCGCCGATCGGGGGCGCTCGCACGAGCTGCCGCAGCAGTTCCTGCGCTCGACCGTGATCTACGTCGTCTTCCTCGCCGGCGCGTTCGCGCTCGACGTGATCGTCCACCGGCCGTACCTGATGGTGCCGTGGCTCTACGCGATGGTGCTCGCGGCACCGGCGACCTGCCAGTTCATGCTGCGCTTCCCCAACGGCCAGCACTACTTCTCGCGGCGCGAGACCTGGCTGCTCTACGCGCCGCCCTTCGCGCTGGCGACGTTCCTCGCCGTCAACTACGCGTCGTTCTGGGTCGGGTACCCGCTGCCGGCGCGGCACGAGCTGACGCTCTGGGGCGGCGGCGCGTGCGGCGCGCTGGCCGCGGCGTACCTGTCGTGGGGCGCGGTCTCGCGCGCCCGCCGCCTGCGCGCCAAGCGGGCGGAGATCGATCCGGTCGCCGCGAAGTGGCTGCACGTCGGCGGCGTGATCATGGCGGTGCCGCTCCTCGTCGGGACCGGCGCCGCGATCCACGATCTCAAGCCGTTTATCGCCGGCGGCTTCGGGCCCTACGTCGCGGTGGCGATGGTCGGCGGCTCGGCGTGCGTCGTGCTCGCGATGACGCGCGTGCCGTTCGGCGAGCTCGATCGCCTGTGGCGGCGCTCGAGCGGGTACGTGCTCGCGACCTTGCTCGCCGCAGGGCTCTACCTCGTGCTCATCGGGCTGCTCGGCGGCGCGGCGTCGTCCCTGTCGGGCGGCAGCTTCTCGGCGGCGCTCGGCGCGACGTTCACGGCGGCGGTCGTCTTCGGTCCGTTGCGCGTGAAGGTGCAGCGCATCGTCGACGATCGCTTCGCGCGCGACCGCAGCCGGGCGCGCCGGCTCCTGCGCGAGGCGGCCGAGGCCGCGGTCGCGACCCTCGACATCGAGCTGCTCGAGCGCGGCCTCGTCGAGCGCACGCGCGTCGCCCTGGGCGCCGACGGCGTCGGCCTGTTCGTGTGCGGCGACGAGGGCTGGGCGTGCGAGGTGAAGGCGGGCGACCCGGGCATCGAGCCGGGCATGCCGGGCTGGGACGACGCGTGCCGCGGCCTGAGCGCGACGATCACGGCGCGCGCGCCGCGCGAGCTGCCGAGCGGCGCGCTCGCCCTGCCGATCCACGCCGACGACCGGGCGCCGACGGTCGCCGTCGTCATGCGCGAGGCGCGCTTCGACGACGAGGAGGTCGAGCTCCTCGTCACCGCCACCTCCGGGTTCTCGATCGCGATCGGCAACGCGCGTGCGCACCACGCGCTGCGCGCGCTGACCGAGCGCCTCCGCCGCGAGGTCGACATCGCGGAGCGACGGCGCAAGGAGATCGCGCGGCTCAAGGACCGCCTCGAGGAGGAGAACCGCGCGCTCGTCGGCGAGCTCGCGTCGCGCACCGGCAAGGCGCCGGTGATCGGGCAGGGTCTCGCCTCGACCTTCGAGCTCGTGCAGAAGGTCGCGCACAGCGACGCGACCGTGCTCGTGCGGGGAGAGACCGGCGTCGGCAAGGAGCTCATCGCCCGCGCCATCCACGCCGCGTCGGCGCGCCGCTCGGGCCCGTTCATCGTCGTCGACTGCGGCGCGATCGCCGCCGGCCTCGTCGAGTCGGCGCTGTTCGGCCACGAGAAGGGCGCGTTCACCGGCGCGCTCAAGGCGGCGCAGGGCGCCTTCCGCGCGGCGCACGGCGGCACCATCTTCCTCGACGAGCTCGGCGAGCTGCCGCTCGATCTCCAGCCCAAGCTCCTCCGCGTCCTGCAGGAGCGCGAGGTCCAGCCGGTCGGCGGCGAGCAGACGATCCCGGTCGACGTCCGCGTCGTGTGCGGCACCAACCGCGACCTCGCGCAGGAGGTCGCGGCCGGCCGCTTCCGCGAGGACCTGCTCTATCGCCTGCAGGTCGTCGAGCTCACCGTGCCGCCGCTCCGCGCGCGCAAGGGCGACATCGCGGCGCTCGCCGATCACTTCCTCGCGCGCATCGCCGAGCGGACGAAGAAGCCGCCCAAGCGCCTCGCGACCGACGCGATCAGCCTCTGCCTCGAGCACGACTGGCCGGGCAACGTGCGCGAGCTCGAGCACGCGATCGAGGCCGCCGCGGTCTACGCCGAGGGCGACGAGATCCTCGCCCGCGACCTGCCGATGGCCGGCAAGGTCTTCCGCAAGAAGGCGGAGCAGGCGCTCGACTCGGCCACCTCGATCACCGCCGACGGCGCGCCGCGCGCCGGCCTGCGCGAGACCCTCGGCGACATCGAGCGCGACCGCCTCGCCGAGACGCTCGTCGCCTGCGGCAACAACCGCTCGCGCGCCGCCAAGGCCCTCGGCATGTCCCGCGGCGCGCTCCTCCGCCGCCTCAAGCGCTACGGCCTCGAGTCCCACGACGACGCCATCGCCTGAAAAGTTGTCAAAGTTGCCACCGTCCCCAAATGAAACGCGTTCCATCTGGGGACGGTGGCAACTTTGACAACTTTTCGGCCCCCCCACGCCGTCGCCTCGAGAAGTCACGGCGGTCGTCGCGCGCGTCAGTTGACCGCCATCCAGTGGATGCGGGTGAACCCTGCGTTGCACGCGTACGTGAACCCCGTGGTGGTGCGCGTGAGGATCCAGCAGCTCACGCCACCACCGTTGAACTCGGGTGTGATCACGATGATCGGGGTGCCGGGGAAGGCCGAGGGGAACGTCACCGGCGAGGCGGTGTCGGTGCCCACCTGGATGATGTCGGCGCTGCCGCCGCCGTCTCGCAGGTACGTGCCGTCGTGGTTGTGATCCGAGCGGGCGACCGTCGTGGCCGCGCCGGTGCCGCCGAAGGACACGGCGAGCGTGGCGGCGCCGCTCGTGGCCCCACCGGTCAGGCCCGTCCCGGCGGTCACCTGCGTGATGTCGCCACCCGAGTCCGCGTCGACGCCGTCGGCGAAGCCGGCGGGGACTCCGGTCAGCTTCGTCCACTGCACGGGGTTGCCGGCGGCGTTGATCGTGCCGGCCGTGTTGAGCGTGGCCTGGGTGTAGTACCGGGTGTCGTGGTTGTGCGAGAGCGAGGCGTAGCTGGTGTCGTGGTTGTGTGCGAGTGACGCGTACCGCGTGTCGTGGTTGTGTGCGAGCGGCGAGTACGCCCCGTCGTGGTTGTGACTGGCGAGCGCCACGTCGCCCGGCCCGAGGTTGCCGAGCGTGTCGGCGCTGTCGCAGACCGCCGACCGCATCGCGTACGGCACCGACCGGATCTGGAAGCGGGGATTGAGCGCGGTACCGTTGGCGCTGACCGCGAGCCAGAGATCGCCGCCGTCGAAGTCGGTCTCGTCGAGCGCGGCCTGACCGCCCATCGCGACCGACACCAGCCCGTTCGCCGCGGTCGTGCTGTGCGTCTCGGACCAGAGCGGGCTGCCGCCGCTGGCCGTGTCGTACAGCGCCAGCTCGAGCGTCACGGCACCGTCGAACGGTGTGCCGCTATCGGCCAGGCGGCCGGTGAACGTGAACGACGTCGGTACGGCTTGGGCCAGGCCGGTCATGGCCAGGAGCCCGAACAGCACGACGGCACTGAACAGTGATCGCTTCATGGGTGCATCCTCCTCGTTCCTTTCTCGTCCCAGGGTGATCGTCGATGGCGTCGCGCGCGGCTCACGGCGGCAGCGTCGCGTTCGCCTCGAGCGTGTACGTGCCGCCGGCGGCGCGGCGCTGGTCGACCGCGTGACCGATCTCGAAGTCGAGCGTGAGCGAGCCTCCCTGCATGCGGCCACCCGCGCTGGTCAGGTCGATCACGGACGTGACCGGCGCCGCGTCGGGCGCGTCGACCGGTGGGTCCACATCCGCGTCGGGCGCATCGACCGCGGCATCGGTCGCCGGGTCGATACCACCACATCCCATCCCCGCCATCATCGCGATCAACATCACGAGCAGTCGTCTGTAGCTCACGGCCACCTCCTGCGCGTCGTTCTGACACCGCTCGGGGTTTTGCGTAAGTGCAAGGATCCTTGCACCCCGCTCTCCGCGAGCGCTCAGCGTCGGCGCAGGAGGTACTGGAGCAGCTGGCGCGAGGTGTCGAGGATGCGGGCGGCTGCGCGGCGGCTGCCCGCGGCGCGCGCGAGAGCCTCGTCGATCATGACGGCGCGCACCTCCTCGGTCATCGCGGCCAGGCCGTGGTGGCCGACGGCCTGGCGCAGGTGGGGCTCGAGGCGCGGCGCCGTCTCCAGCGCGACCGCGATCGCCCGCTCGAGCTCGTCGAGCGTCACGGGCTTCGGGATGAACGCGCGCACGCCGCGGTGGGCGAGCTCGAACGTGTCCACCGGCGACGCTTCGCCGCTCACCGCCACGACCACCGGCGCGGGCTCGCGCAGCGCGGCGAGATCGAGCACCGAGCGCGCGTCCCCATCGGCGAGCTGGAAGTCGAGGATCACGAGATCGGGGGACCAGCCGTCGATCAACCGGGACACGTCGGCGATGCCGCGGCCCGCGCGGACGTCGGGGAAGCGCGCGCGCAGCGCCTCCTCGAGCGTGCGCAGCAAGGAGCGGTTGTCCTCCACGACCAGGACCCGTTCGACGGTGCGCATCCGGACCGAGAATCCCGTCTTGCCCGGTTCCGATCAAGCCGGTGATAGAATCGTTGGGGAGCCAACAATGGGGCCCAGGCAGCAGGGGACGGAGAACGCCGAGAAGGCCGTCCAGCGGACCATCACCGAGGCCGCGCTCGCGGGCGAGCGCGCCGTCTCCGTCGCGCGCCTCGTCTTCTGCGCCGTCGTCGGAGCCCGCGCGACCTGGTACTGGCTGTTCACCGACGCCCATCACAAGCTCGAGCGGGCGTGGATGAGCTATCCCGCGCTCGCCGCCGCGATCGCGCTCTCGCTCGCCGTGCTGCTGGGCCGGACGCGGACCTGGCGCGCCGGCGTGGTGCTGCACCTGTCGGTCGCCACGGATGCCTTGGTCGCGTTCGTCGTGCTCGTGCCCAACGCGCTCTGGCCGGGACCCGGGTACCAGGGCGCGCCGTTCCTCATCGACACGTCGGCGCTCCTCGTCCTGACGATGGCCGCCGGGCTGAGGCACTCGCGCAGCGCCGCCGCGCTCGCCGGGGGCTTGAACGGCGCCGCGCTGGCCGGGCTGGCGATCGCGGATCACGCCGCGGCCGGGATCTCGGACGTCGATCTGCTGCGCGGCTACACCATGTACGGCCTCCTCCTCGTCACCGTCGCCGCGCTCGCCCTCATCATCGCGCGCCGGACCCGCGCGCTAGTCGAACGCGCGGCGGCGCTGCGCGAGTGCCTCAGCCCGGCGGCCATCGTCAGGACGAGGAGCGC
>JAIOII010001342.1 GCA_019912685.1 Kofleriaceae bacterium | reverse complement strand
CGCCCGCGTCTATCCCGGGTTCCCGTCGATCTCGATCGATCACGGCGTCATGGAGAAGGCGCAGGAGGTGGTCGCGGTGCCCGGATCCTTCGGCTGGAGCGACGTCGGCTCGTGGGCCGCGGTCGCCGAGCTCCTCGCGCGCGACGCGGCGGGGAACGCGCGTCAGGGCGACGCGGTCGTCGTCGGCGGGCGCGACAACATCACGGTGACCGACGTGGGCGTCATCACGCTGGTCGGGGTGTCCGGCCTCGCGGTCGTGCGCGCGGGCGACGCGGTCCTCGTCCTGCCCGCCGAGCGCGCGCAGGACGTACGAGCGGCGGTCGATGCGCTGACGTCGGCGGGGCTTTCGCGCTACTTGTAGGGTCGTGGCCGCGCCGAACCTCAACCCGCGCATCTTCCGCGAGTACGACATCCGCGGCGTCGCGGACCGTGACCTCGACGACGCGCTCGTGCACGACCTGGGCCGCGCGATCGCGGCGCGCGTGTGCGAGCACATGGCGTGGAAGCGGCCGGTCGTCGCGGTCGGGCGCGACTGCCGCCTGACCTCGCGGCGCCTCTTCGTCGCGCTGTGCGAGGGCCTGACCGAGCGCTGCGACGTGATCGACCTCGGCATGGTGCCGACGCCGCTCGTGTACTTCGCGTCGGCGACGCTCGAGGTGAACGGCGCCGTGATGATCACGGGCAGCCACAACCCGCCCGAGGACAACGGGTTCAAGATGCTGGTCGCCGGCGCGACGCTCCACGGCGAGGCCATCACGGAGCTGCGCCGCTGGATCGAGGCGGCGCGCTCCGAGCGCTACACCATGAACGATCGCTCGCGCGGCCTGATCATGCCGCAGGACCTCGTGCCCGCGTACCTCGCCCACAACGAGCAGGCGCTGCGGCTCGGCGCCCGCCGCCCGAAGGTGGTCGTCGACGCCGGCAACGGCGCGGGCGGGCCGGCGGCGATCGCGCTCTATCGCCGGCTCGGCTTCGATCCGATCGCGCTCCACTGCGAGCCCGACGGCCGCTTCCCGAACCACCACCCCGATCCGACGCTCCCCGAGAACCTCGCCGATCTGCAGCGGGCCGTCGCCGAGCACGGCGCCGAGGTCGGCCTCGCGCTCGACGGCGACGCCGATCGCCTGGGCGCCATCGACGGCACCGGCCGCGTCCTCTGGGGCGACCAGCTCATGATCCTCCTCGGCAAGGCGGTGCTCGAGGAGGCGCCGGGAGCGCGCTTCGTCGGCGAGGTGAAGTGCAGCCAGGCGATGTACGACGAGCTCGCGCGCGCGGGCGGCAAGCCCGAGATGTGGAAGGTCGGGCACTCGCTCATCAAGGCGCGCATGAAGGAGACCGGCGCGGCGCTCGCCGGCGAGATGAGCGGCCACCTGTTCTTCGCGCATCGCTGGCTCGGCTTCGACGACGCGATCCACGCGGGCGCGCGGCTCCTCGAGCTCCTGTCGCGCAGCGAGCGTACGCTCGCCGAGCACGCGGCGGCGCTGCCGGTGATGGTCAACACGCCCGAGCTGCGCGTCGACTGTCCCGACGACCTCAAGTTCCGCGTCGTGGCGCGCGTCACCGAGCGCATGCGGGCGCGGCCCGACGTCGTCGGGGTCGTCGACGTCGACGGCGTCCGCGCGCGCTTCGCCCACGGCTGGGGCCTCGTGCGCGCGTCCAACACGCAGGCGGCGCTGGTCGTGCGCTGCGAGGCCGACGACGCGACGCAGCTGGCGGCGATCCGCGCGATCGTCGAGCGCGAGATCGCCGCGGCGCGCGACGAGGAGGTGACGTCGTGACCTCGTCGCATCCCTGGGTGGTCGGCGTCGACCTCGGCGGCTCGAACCTGCGCGTCGCGGTGTACCGCGACCTCGGCGCCGCGGCGGCGAGCTGCTGCGCCGCCGGCACGTCGCTCGCGCAGGAGCCGGCCGCGGTGGTGAAGCGACCGGTCGGCGACGACCGGCGCATGGAGTCGATCGTCGAGCGCACCGTCGCGTGCATCAACGACGTGCTCGGCCAGGTCGGCGTCTCGCGCGTGGCGGTCGTGCCCGTCGGCGTCGGCGTCGCCGCGATGCTCTCCGACCGCAAGGGCACGGTCGCCAACTCGCCGCACCTCGGCTGGCGCAACGTCGCGTTCGGGCCGGCGCTCGCCCGGCGGCTCGGGCCGGCGCGGCCGGTCGGCGTCTACAACGACGTGAACGCGATCGCGTACGGCGAGTTCGGCGTGGGCGCCGGCGCCGGCGCGCGCGACATGCTCTGCGTCTACGTCGGCACCGGCATCGGCGGCGGGCTCGTGATGAACGGACAGCTCGTCGAGGGCGCCACCAACTGCGCCGGCGAGATCGGGCACGTGAAGGTCGCGTGGGGCGAGGACGCGGCCCCCTGCAACTGCGGCCAGCGCGGCTGCGTCGAGGCGTACGTCGGCGGCAGCTACGTGCAGGCGCGCATCCGGCGCGAGCTGGCGAACGGCGCGCGCTCGCTCGCCATCGATCTGGCGGGCGGCGACGCCTCGGCGGTGAACCCCGGCCACGTCGACGCGGCCGCCGCGGACGGCGACCCCTGGGCGCTCGCGCTGTGGACCGAGCTCGCGCCGCTCTTCGCGGTCGCGCTCGGGAACGCGATCACGCTCTGCAACCCCGATCGCGTCGTCCTCGGCGGCGGCATGCTGGGGCGCACGCCGACCTTGCGCGATCAGGCGGTGGTCGCGCTGTCGCTCGTGACGCCGCCGGCGCTGCTCGATCCCGTCGACATCGTGATGGCGACGCTCGAGGACGACGCCGGCCTCGTCGGCTCGGCGCTCCTCGCCGACGCCGGCGTCTCGCTCATCTGACTCATCTGGGCTCGGCCGCCAGCGACTTCGCCACGTCGCCGGCGGTGAGCGCGTCGTTGCCGGCGAGGACGTAGCGCAGGTTGCCGGCGCGGTCGTAGATGCGGACGTGCGGCAGCGCGCCGACCTTGTGCTGGCGCGCGACCGGCGTGTCGCCGTCGCCGATGTCGATCTTGCGCACGACGACGGCCGGCTCGGCGGCGATCGCGGCCATCAGCTGCTCGTCGACGACGGCGCAGCCGGCGCACCAGGTCGCCCAGAAGTCGACGACGGTGACGTGCCCGGGCACGAGCACGGCGGCGAGGTCGACGGGCTGGCCGGTCACGTTGACCTGCACCACCTTGTCGGGTGGCGCGACGGACGATGGCGCCGCCCTCGGCCCACACGCCGCGAGCACGGCCGCGAGCACGGCGACGAGCACCAGCCTCATGCCGGCCGCCACTCGCTCACCGCCGCGCGGCGCGCGGCGACGGTCTCGGCGTCGAGGCCGCCGTCGGACTCGAGCATGCCGACGGGCGTCACCAGGAGCGCCGCGCCGCTGACGAGCTCCGAGGCGGTGAGCCGCGGGATGCCGTCGGCGTCCACGGTGACGTTGCAGATCGCCACGACGTCGCCGGCTGGCGCCTGGGTGACC
>JAIOII010001341.1 GCA_019912685.1 Kofleriaceae bacterium | reverse complement strand
CACCACCACCACCGCCCCCTCCTCCGTCGTCGCCCACGGTGATGAGCCCCAGCGCGGCAACCTCCTTGTGCGACGTATCGAGCCACGCCTCGACGCAGAGGCCATCGGCCGATCGCGGCGTCTGGACGACGAGGAAGATGTCTTGCATGCCTTCGAGGCGTCGCTCGCCGCCGATGAGGTTGGCTTCCACCTGCTCCGCGTCGGTCTGGGTGTGCGGCCGCGGGAGGATGACGAAGACGGCGCGGTTGGTTCCGGCGTGGTAGCCGTTGAATAGCTGATACATCTGCGAGAGCTGTGTCGAGCGTCCAGCCGTCTCTCGTCTCTCGGTCGATTCGTCGGTCGTCTTGATATCGACGGACTCGCGGCGGTAGCCAGCGCTGGCCGTGACGTCAGCACCACCGACGAGAGGGATCGACGTCTTCGCTGTGACGCTTCCCTCGACGGAGTGCGTCGACGTGTGGCCTTTGCGGATGTTCGTGTTCTCGTTCGACCCGGAGAGAACCTCCTTGGTATCGGTGACCGTCTCGTAGAGTTCGCGCTTCTTTGGTTCGAAGTCGACGATGAACGGGTAGTCGTCTGGCAGCGTTCCTTCCGGCCGCCGCGGATAGACTGCGATCTGGGCGATCGCGCTGAGGCAAGGAAGGTACGCGGTGATTCCCGAAACGTTTGTCACGCGGTCCCAGACGTCTGCTCCAAACCGATCGGTCCCGGTCGGCAGTGACCCTGCGCTCGGGATTTCTTCGTTCCGAGTCCACCCCGTGATCGTGAGCGAAAGCTTCAAGTAGACGATGCGGTGATCGGGGTAGTCCTCCTCTGTGTCGCTCAGCGGCAGCGGGTAGGCGTAGATCGCCATCGAGCTCCGCCATCGAGGCGGAAGATGGCCGCCCGGAAGATCGAGCATCTCGCGGCTCCACGCCAACCGTTGCCACGCGATGTCGCTCGGGATGCTCAGTGCTTCGGATGCCATCGGGGGTAGCCTGCCTTCGGTGGAGATAGGGATCAATCGGAGGACGGTGAATCCGTCACAACGGGTCGACCACTTCGATCAACTCCATGGGTCTTGTCGTGAGCTCGATGCCGCGGTTGCGTGTCCACCCCCAGAATCGTGCAAGTGCCCGTAGCTCCGGCAACTCTGGTCGACCTCTCGAGATCCTGCCTACGGTTAGGCTGGCGTTAGCCCGTCGACGAGCATCTCCCAGCGGACGCCGCCAGGGTCGAAGCCGTACGCGGTGATCCGGAGAGAGCCACCCCCGTAGCGCCGAACGATCTCGTCGACGGCGACGGGGCCCGCGGCGTGGAATCCACCCAGCTCGTTGACGCGGAGGTAGTCGTGGTCGCCGTGCGCGTACGCGCCACGGTATCGGGCGACGCTGATGCGAGTCAGCTCGCCTTCCGGTAGCCGGGCAAGGTGAGACGCGAGCACGTCCTGGGTCACCCGCGGGATCTCATTCGTTCGTGGCACCGCGGGCTCGCGGTGCATGCGCAGCTGGCCCTCGGTCAGGCCCAACGTCCACTGGTCGAAGAGCGTCCGGACGGTCTCGGGCGCGATGCGAAGGCCGATCACGATCTCCGCGAGCGACTGCCGTTGCTCCAAACGTTCGAACACCAGCGCAGCGATCTCGCCTGGGCTGCGCGTGTGTGGCGCGATGGCCGACCCTCTGGCGTTTGGCCGCTGGGTCGACGCCTCGTTGACGAGCTCGGCGGCGAGCGCAGCGACTTCGCGCGCGTCGAACCAGCGGACGTCGTTCCCGTCAACCGTCGGGTGCAGCCGAACGCCTTCGTAGCGGCGGACGGTCGACACGCTGATGTTGAGCCGATGGGCGACCTGGCCGCGAGTGAGCCGTCCTTCGGCGGAACCGTCCATCGCCGGCACGACGGATAGCTGCCGCTTGCTTGACCGCGGTGGCACGGTCCCGGACCGTCCAAGTGCTGATTCTTGGTGTCCGGAGAAATCGCGGGGCATTTGTCGCGGCATATAGACGACAGACCGTATGCGGTCAGCCTGACAGGCTCGACATACCCCGTGGCAGGGGCCCGCTGACAGGGGTGTGGCAAGCGGCCCCGACCGTCAGATGCCAGGTGGATACTGGTCGAGAGTACGCACGATGGCTTCGCCGAGCGACGACACCGGTTCCACCCTCCACATCGTTTCCTCCGCCGAGGAGTCAACCACGCGCGAGTTCGTCGATGAGCCGGCGCTGGCGGCACGTCTTGGCGTTTCGCGATCGACCCTGCAGAGCTGGCGCTACGCGGGGCGTGGACCGCGGTTCATCAAGCTGGGCCGGTTGGTTCGATACCGGTCGACGGACGTCGACGCATTTCTGCAGGCGAACACGCGCGGCAAGGTGGCGTAGGTCGGTAGCTCCCTCCGTCAGGACGCTAGAAGCCGGGCGTCTGCAGGTAGCCGAACCGGCCGGTGCCGAGCTCGCCCAGCCAGTTGCGTCCCGCGCAGGTCACGAGGCCGGCGGCAGTTATTTCGCAGTTCAGGTTGCTGCCCGGCGTGGCGACTGCCTCGTCGAGCTTGTCGGGATCCCAGGGGACGCACGCGGGCTTGGTCGAGAACGTCTGCGGGTACTGACAGACCAGCCCCTGGTTGGAAGTCCTGCCGCACGGTACGCCATCGCAGGACAGGAGATTCAGCGGCCCCATGAAGGCACCAGCGGATGGCCGGTCGTTGTGGCCGGTCGCGGCCGAGTGCGGCGGCCAGAAGTACGCCTTCCAGCACACCGCGCGACGGCCGGCGTCGTCGTCGACGTCGGCGCACATCATGCGGCCTCCGACGATGCGCCGCGCCTCGCGGATCCCTGACACCGGTCCATCGTTGCAGATGACGGTGCGGTCGCTCTTGATCGCGCACAGGCCACTGCTGCCGAGCGCGATCTGGGCGACCGGCCCGGTCGGCACGGTGAGCTCGGCGGCACGCCCCGTCGATGTCAGCGGATTGGCTCCCCAGCACTCCACGTGCCCCGCGGTATCGAGGACGCACGTCGAATGCTGAAACGCGACCACCTGCACGAACGCTCGTGCGCGGTCGACGCGGCGGGGCACCGCGCTGTGCTCGGTTCCGGATCCGAGCTGGCCCGCGTGATTCGCGCCCCAGCAGTACACGTCGCCGTCGTCGCGCAGCGCGCAGACGTGCTGGACACCAGTGACCACGTGACGCACGCGATCCAGCCCGCACACGGTCTGCGGTGCGTCGCTCTTCAGCAGCGTGTCGACGCCGAGCTGTCGCGCTTGGTTCGCGCCCCAGCAGCGGACGCGCCCGTTGGCGCGCAGCACGCAGGTGAAGCCGGAGCCGCGCACGACGTCGACGGCGTCGCGGATCCCGGGGACATCGACCGCGACCGAGGGCTCGTGCGCGTTCGCGGTTCCCTCGACGCCGCTCCAGCACGCGACGACGCCGGTGGTGCGAACGGCGCACCCGGTGTCGCCGTCGGTGTCGATCGCGCGAGCATCTTGCAGGTTGCCGATTGCGATAGGACGAGTTGCTCGCTCTGGTCCGCGCAGGCACGTCACGTCGCCTTCCGGGTGGAGCGCGCACGCCTCCCAGTCCGAAAGCGCGAGCGCCTTGGCCTTGCCGAGCGCGGGGACGCGTACAGCGCGGATCGGCGTGTCGTCCTTGTTGTGCAGGTTCCCCCAGCAAGCGATGTCTCCGCCTGCAACGATGGCGCAGTCGAAGCCTCCTCCCGCCGCCACGTGCGACACCCGCGTGGCGCCCGGCACGTATGACCAGCCGCGGAAGTCGCCGAACGGCACCAGCGAACCGCCGCACCACGCGCGACCGGCGTGCGCGACGCAGGTGTGACCGAGCCCGAGGGCGATCGTACCGCTGCGGGGCACCGTCGACGGCGCGAGCCGTTGCCGGACGTCATACCGCGGCTCCTGGCCCCAGCACTCCAGCTGGCCCGAGCCGAGGCGTGCACACCCGCCGTGGTCGTAGAGCTCCAGTTCGACCACGTCTGACAGGCCACGTACGCGCTCCGGCGCGACCGCTCGGTGCTCGTACGGCCCCTCGCCGATGTGCTCGGGCGCAGTATCGCCCCAGCACATCACCGTGCGGTCCTCGAGCACGGCGCAGGCGCGGTTCCCGCCGGCGGCGATCGCGATCGCCCGGCCGCCGAGCTCGACGTCGGCCCCCTGCCGATCCGGTTCGCACGTCGTCGCCTTCGCAGCGGCGGGAGGCGGCGCTGGCGGGCGGTCACCACTGGCGGCGGGAGTAGCTCGCTCCCCGCACGCCGCCAGCATGACGAGGCCCAACGCCGCCGGCTTCAGCACGAAATGAGGTTACGCGATCATTCGGGCGCAGCCAGTTCCACGTTTTTGATCCCGAGCAGCGGCACATAGGTCACGGAACTGCATGGAGATGCCGCTGGGCTCGCGGCTTCCTCGGTGACTTCTTCGTCTTCTCGGGCGGTGGCGCCATCTTCGCGAGGAGGAACTGCGTCACGCGTTCCTGGCATTCGGCGAGGTGCTCGATGGACAGGTCGATGTAGCCGGCCGTGACTGACCCGCGCGGTGGGCGGTGATTCGTCAGGACGTCGATCACGAACGGCGAGATGCCGCCGACCTCGACGAGCGCGCTCGTGTACGTGTCGCGCAGGCGATGCGGTGAGGGAAGGATGCGGGTCGCCTTGCCCGTGTCCTTGTCGATGCGCTGCTGCTTTCCTTCCACCAAGTGGACGACGGCCCCGGCTTCGTGAGCGGGACGGCCGAGGCTGGCGCAGAGAGGGCAGGCTTTGGCCTTGAGAGCGCGCGTCGGGAAGACCCAGCCCGCATCGCCTTCCGTGAACGAGACGCGGTTCTCCGCCTGCCGTCGTTCCAGAAGCCTCACGCACTCGGAGCTGAGCGGGATCGTGAATGCCCGATCCGTGCCGCCCTTGGGGTTGGGGCGATGCAGCAACCCCTCGTCGAGATCCACGTGCTCCCAACGGACGGTCGCCGCGTCCATGCGGCGGAGACCGGTCAGCAAGACGAAGAGCTGGTAGTCGCCGCGGATGCCGGGACGCGTGCCGACTCGCTTCCGGTTCACGATAACCGGTTCGAGCGAGGCGACAGTCGCGTGCCATGCGGGAAGCTGCGCCCAGGGAATCGGTTCCTGGCGGCGGCGCTCCTTGTTCCAGTGCACTGCGATGGTCGGGTTCGCGGGGAGGTCGTGCTCCTTGAGCGCGGTGTTCCAGGCGGCGCGGACGTGGCGCATGACGCGGTTCGCGAGGTACGGGCCGTGCTTCTTGGAAAGCGTCTCGTGGAGCTCGCGGCAGTGCGAGCGTTCGATCGTGCGCAACGGGCGCGTGAGCCAGTTCTCGAGGTACTTGTCGCGCTCGCGCGTGATCGTCGCGAGGCTGGCGGGTGATGCGCCGTTGGCCTTCATGCGCGCGACATGCAGGTCGAACGCGTCGGCGAGGGTAGGGCCGCCTTCGCGCATCCGCAGCTCGAGGCTCGGATCGGCGCCGCCGGCGACGCGGCCGAGGATCTCGCGAGCGCGCTGGCGAGCGGCGGAGACGTTCAACGGCTCGCCGTCGTCGCCGATGGCCCCGCGCCTCCCGATGACCTGGCGGCGCTTGACGCCCTTGGCCCAGTAGTTCGTGACGAACGTGGAGCACTTTCGTCCGACGACGACGCCGAAGCCAGGCAGCTCCTTGTCCCAGACGAGGAGCTGCGGCTTGTTCGCGGGGGGCGCGACGCGATCGAGAGTTCGTTCGGTGAGCCTCAGCTTCATGACGTCGACGGTGAACGGAGGAAACCCGGCGGGTAATCCGCAAAGGGGCCGTTTCTAGTCACCAACTAGTCACCGAGAGGACCATGCGGCCCTGACATCCGGAAGCCTCATGGCCCATGCTCTCCGTCGAAGATGGTCCGCTAGTCACCAACCGCTACGAGCTCCAAGTAGCCGATGGGACGCCGACCGTGTTATTTGCAAGCCGAGGGTCATCGGTTCGATCCCGATATCCTCCACCGACGTAGAGGCGAGACATGGCGACGATCGAGGTTGGCATCCGCATCGACACGACCGAGGGCATCTCGTTCTTCGGGATCGAGGCGGTCAACAAGCAGCTGGCCGCAGGGCTCCGGATCCGCGAGCTGCGTCCGGGCGGGGCGGTGGTGACGAAGACGGGTGAGTCCGATGAGGGCGAGCGCTTCGCGCTCGGCGGCTGTCAGATCGTGGTCGTGTTCGAAGGCGACTGACGTGGCGGTGGTGCTCGAGGGGTGGGCGGTGGTGGCGCGCCGGGACGCGGTCGAGAAGACGCTGCCGGGTGGAGTCGCCGGCTGGTTCGAGGCCGCGCCGCACCGGATGGTGTGCGCCGATGCGCAGCTCTGTGTTGTCGCGTTCATGGCCAGCGAGGACGCGGCGGCCTTCCTGCTCGAGCTCGAGTCGCGAGGTCTCGTCGGCGAACGCGGCGGCGCGTACCGCGACGTCGCGCTGGTCGACCGGGATCGAGCGTGCACCACGCCTGCCCCTGGCTGGATATGGGGCCGTACGCGGGCGTCTCGGCGGTGTGGATGACCGGAGTCGAGCGCGAGCCGCTCGTCGTGCCGCTCGCCTGGCGCCCCGACCTCCTCTTGAACCTCAGGACCGAGGAGGCGGCGGCGCGGCTCCGCTTCGTCCGGCGCGAGGGCAACGTCGAGGTCTACGTCGACACCACGACCGGCGAGATCATGTACCGCGGCCGTACGTCGCCCGCCGAGGACCTCGATCCCGACGTCGAGAAGCGGTTCCGTGGGGTGGTCGACACGATCGAGCCGCTCCTGACGTACGACGGCCATCCCCGGAAGCTCGGCTGGTTCCAGCGCCGGCGACTGGCGCGCGGCATCCGCGAGCTGGAATCCCTGGCCGGCGACGGTCGCTGGCGCGTCTGGTGGTTCCTCGGGCTGGCGCGGCGTTCCGCGTCCGACCTCGAGGGCGCCTTCGCCGCGTTCGAGCGAGCGTACGCCATCCATCCCACGCACGCCGATGTCGCGCGCGAATTCGGCGGGCAGTGCCTCGCCCTCGGGCGTGGTGAGCGGGCCGTGGAGGTCACGGAGCGGAACTGCAGCTTGCATCCACGTGACGCCGGCCTGCGCGCCAACCTCGCGCTCGCCTGCCTGATCGCCGATGACCCGATCCGCGCCAAGCTCGAGGTGGCGCGCGCGCTCGAGATGGATCCCGCCGACGAGATCACGCGGGCGCTGGCGGCGATGATCGACGACGTCATCGCCGGGAGGCGCCCCCGCCCGACGACGTATCCATGATCAGACGCGCCGAGTGCGTACGGGCTCTGACGTGGCGATGCACATCGAACTTGAAACGGCAGATGTCATGGGTGCCGCGCCTCCACGCGCCGCGCGGGAGGAGGTGCGCACCGTCGGCCGCTCCCCGTCGCGAGCACATGGGTCTCGCTACCTTCCGGTCCGCCGCCTCTCGATCAGCTGTTCGCAGCGCCCACGCAGATCAGGCCACCGCGCGCTGATGGCTTCGAACGCCTGCAGCATGTCGTCTTCGGAATGGAAGGGGTAGGCCTCGTCCATCGTCAGCGCGATCTCGACGCGCTCTCGGTCGTCGCTGCGAAGCCAGTCTTCACGGACCGAGAGCAGCACCGAGCCGTTGTCCTCGAGACACCATACGAGCCTGTCGAAGACCTCGGCCAGCGCCTCGGGCGGCAGCGCCGGCGCACGGTTGGCGTAGAGAAACTCCATCATCTCTTCGAGCTTCTGTCGGTTCACGTGCTCCGCCTGTCAGCGCCGCCATTCGCTACGCGTTCTCGAGCCTCTTGCGCAACCCTGCGATGCGCGACGCGGTCTCCTTGTCGATCCCTGAGATGATCCTGATTCCATAATAGGTCGCGATGGACCGCCCCCGGATGCGCCGCGGCCATCTGCTCCATTTCGCGAAGGAGCCTCTTGGGACCGAGGCCATGCACGCACGCTCGGAGCCAGTACTGGATCGCGCTCGCGTCGGCCTCGAGGATGCCTCGCCGGAGCAGGTGGAGGAGATGGTCTCTTCGTCGGAGGACCCGGCGTGCGATCTCGAGCGCCGTGTACCAGTCGCCTCCTTCGATGCGGCGGACGACCTCATCGAACGCTCGCTCCTGTGGAAGCGTGCGCAGCTGGCGAAGCATCGATTCGAACTCGGGAGACGTCATCGCTCGGGCACGAAGGTTGGATTGAAGTCAGTCTAGGACATGTACCGGATGATCGGGATGACCGGATTACCCACGGACGGTGCCGCGTTGTCGTCCGGTGCGTCGGAGATGGAATCAGCTCGCACTTGTCGCGGTCATCGGAGTCGCCGGATGCCGCTCGAAAGCGGCTCCCCGTGACGAGCTTCCCGTCGCGGGCGCCGAGGAACGCATGCTGCTGGGTGCGGCGTCCGAGTTGACGCTGTTCGCGATCGAATGGCTCAGCGGGAGAGCATCGGCTTGCAAGCCGAGGGTCATCGGTTCGATCCCGATATCCTCCACGAGAACATCCGGCGAGGTCTCAGCCGGGGCGCTGACCGACACGCTTGCTCATCTGGATGTCGGGCTGGCCGAAGCCGTTCGCGTCGGGTGTCACGCCCGTGATCGCGAAGCATGGCGCCGCGGGCCGCGACGCGTGGTGGCCGAAAGGCGATGACGAGGAGGTCGGCGCAGCGCTCGCGCGCGGCATGGTCCTCGGGAGCGAGGTCATCGATCTGCACGCGCGTGTCGTAGCGCGGTCGACGGAACCCTGGCCGCGGTGAGATCGGGCTGAGAACGACCGGGGCGCCGGACCTGTCATCGTAGGCCGATGCTTCGAGCGACCTCCGCCGTTTCCGCGCTGACGCTCCTCGCCACCGGCTGCCTGTTCGGCGCGCGCCGCGGCGCTCCACCGCCGGTCCCGCGCGAGTCCCAGGCCGAGATGTCGGCGCGCTTCCCGGCGTCGCCCACGACGTACCGGCACTGCGTCGACGTCGGCGTCAGCGGCGACCTCGAGGACGAGTTCATCCCGGTGACCTACGCCATCACCCCCGAGGCGATCACCAGCCACGACGGCGACCGCGAGCCCACCGTGTTCGGCCTCGGCCGGCACTACGACATGGGCGACGAGGTCTACGTCGCCGGCAGTGACTCCGACGGCTTCAACACGCTCTACCTGGTCGGCGACTTCCTCTACAGCGCGCGCGAGCGCCGCATCGGCAGCGACCTGAGCATCGGGTACATCTGCTCCCGCACGGACGACGCCGGCGCCATCCGGGCGATGGACGGCAAGGCCCACCTGGCGTACCTGAAGGCCTACCGCGATCTGCGCTCCGCCGTCGCCAGCGAGGACTACTCCGCCCGCATGAAGGAAGCCCGCGCACGACAGGAGGCCAAGGCCGCCGCCGCCGGCCAACCGGACTTCACCGCCGAGCAGCGCGCGCAGATCGAGCGCGCCCGCACCATGGTCGCGCTCGCGATCGAGGCCAGCGCCCGCAACGCCAGCGCGCCGATCACCCTGTGGGTCACCCTGGCGCTCGCCGACGGGACGACGATGCGAGTCGGCATCGGCAACCCGATCTTCGACGAGGTCCTCGGCTACTCGAAGATCTCGGGCGAGGTCGGCATGCTCCTCGCGGTCTGGTCCAAGGACGACCCGACGCTGCGCGTCGAGGAGGAGGTCTACTTCTCCCTCGACACCGCGCAGGCCCTCGTCTGCCGCGGCCGGACCGGGCTCTCCGGCGTCGACCCCGACGCCAGCGGCGCCATGTCCTACGTCGGCCAGCCCGGCGAGCGCGGCCCCGACGTCACCGTCGAGATCACGACCACCGGCCGCACCAACCCCGAAGGCGAGCAGATCCTGCGCTACCGCCTGCGCTGCGGCGACGAGGAGCGCGTCTTCGACGCCAGCGCCACCTCGCCGGTCGAGGTCGCCAGCCACGGCGGCAAGGGCGGCCACGGCATCCCGCGCCAGAACTACGACGGCACCAGCGGCGGCGCCGGCGGAGACGGTGGCGACATCACGATCATCGCCGATCCCTCCGTCCTCCGTTACAACGTCTCGGCGTCGTCGCACGGCGGGCCGGGCGGCAATGCCTCGTCGCACGCTCGGACGGCCATCCACAGGATGGGCCGGCGCGGTCCCGCCGGCGCCGACGGTGACGTCGTCGAGCGGCGGGCGCCGGTCACGCTCCCCTGAGCCGTTCCCTGGTATCACTACTCGCTGTGCGGTCGAGAGCGAGCGTTTCGAACGGAAACGAGCTCGCCGACACGTGGCACGAGACCGTCGAGCAAGCGAAGGAACAAGCGCGGTTCGAGCTCGAGATCGAAGATCGCGACTGGCGCGTTACCCCTTGCTGATCTGCTGGAGGGCCGACGCGAGGTAGGGCCTGAGCTCGTCGCGGTGCGGACCGCGCGCCGCCTCGGTGATCGCGGCCCTGACGTCGACTCGATCGAGCAGCGGCGCCACGCGCTTGAGCGCCGATCGCGCCGCGCCCATTCCCCAGCGGCCCAGGATCGCGGCGCGCGCCACCGCCGACGCGTGCGGCGATGCCTCGACGATCACCATCACCGCGAACATCTGATCGTCGGCCGCGAGCCCGTCCACGCACTCGACGAGAACATCCTCCGTGACGAGCAGGAACCGGAGCAGCTCGTCGAGATCCGCGCGCGTGAGCGGCTCGGCGCGGGCCGGCGCGGGCACGCTCGCCTGCCATTCGGCGGCGACCTCGGCATACGGCGTGCCGGCGAAGCTCGGAGCGTCGCGGAACACGAGCGCCGCCCAGTCCTCGAACGGCTTGCTGACCAGCACACCGCGCGATCCCATGAGGGCCGCACCCAGGCCGCACCACACCTCAGGATCGCGACTGCCACCTCGTGCCGCCTCGGCCAGGAGCACGGCCGCGCCGAGGGGCTGGCGCGCGCTCAGGAACAGGCGCGCCACCTTCAGCCGCAGGTCGTCGTGGTCGAGCTCCATGAAACGAGTGTGACAGCGCACGCAGATCTGCGAAAGACGGGCGACCGGGCCAGGTTGGCAAAGTGCGTTCGCCGGCGCGATCGCGCAATTCGGCAGCGAGGAACAAACGCGGCCACCGTATAACCGGGAGGCATGAGCCTCAGGTGGCGCGATCGGGCCGGTGAAGGGGGCCATGCGGGCGAGGAGCCGAGCGTCGCGCCGGGCAAGCGGACGCGCGCCGAGCGGCTCGGCCGGAGCTCTTCGGTTCCCGAACGCGCCTCGTCGGGTGACGTCGCGAGCAACTCGCCCCCCTTCGCGGGCGAAGATGCGCGTGGCTCGGACGATCCGTTCTGGTTCGCGACCGGGGGCAACCCGGTGCAGGCCAAGCAAGCCGGCGACGCCACGATCGAGCACGTGCAGGAGACCGCCGCCGCCGGCGTGCGCGGGAACGGCGGATCGCTTCCGCATCTCGGCGTCATCCAGAGTGCCTTCGGTCCTCACGACGTGACCCGCGTCCAGGCGCACGTGGGCGGCGACGCCGGACGCGCCGCGGAGAGCATCGGCGCATCGGCGTACGCCACCGGCGACCGCGTCGCGTTCAAGGACGCGCCCGATCTCCACACCGCCGCCCACGAGGCCGCGCACGTCGTGCAGCAGCAAGCCGGGGTGCACCTCGCCGGCGGCGTGGGTGCGGCCGGCGATCCGTACGAACGCCACGCCGATGCCGTCGCGGACGCGGTGGTCCGCGGTGAATCCGCGGTGCCGCTCCTGGCCGAGCTCGGCGGCGGCGGCGGCGGCGCACGGGCAGTTCAGCGCAAGAAACCCGAAGAGGCGGGCGACGAGAAGCCGGCCGCCGGCGGCGCCGAGGAGCCCGAACCCCTTCGCCTCACCGGCGGCGAGCCGTTCCTCGTCGAGGGTGACGCCGCCAACCCGCGTATCTACATCAGCGCGGCGTTCCTGAAGAAGGGCGGCGTCAAGCGCGGCTTCACGGGCCGCGTCAACGTCGACACTCACCCCAAGGTCGTCCGCCCGATCGTCGAGAAGCTCGCCACGCTGTACCCCTGGGTGAAGGGGCGCCCCGACAAGCCGCTCGAACAGATCGGCGCATTCGGCTTCGAGGTCGATGGCGAGGTCTGGACGCGCGGCGAGCAGGTGCTCGGCGTCAACCGCAACGTGTTCCTGACCTTCGGGCTTCCGGAGGCGCAGCCGGTCCAGGCCTTCCCGACCAAGGACGGCCTCGAGATCTACGTCGATACCCTTTACTCGTTCCCCGGCGACAAGGATCCCGAGAAGACCGAGGCCGCGCGCAAGACGCTCGCCCGCATGTGCGCCGACCTGGCCGAGCAGCTCATCGGCGCCGAGGCCGACGCCGGGCGACGCCCACAGTTCGAGTACGAGATCGACAAGGTCCTCGCGCGTCAGGGAGACCTCGTGCGCCATGTCGTCATCGACACCGAGGTCCTCACCCAGTTCTTCGGCGAGAAGGCCGCCGACGCGTTCGCCAACAAGGAGGCCGTCGAGAAGGGCGCGGTGATCCGCGTCACCGGCCTCGGCAACCTGCTCATCCTCGCCAAGGACGAGGAGGAGCGAAAGAAGGTGCTCGCGCTCCTGAAGGAGCTCTTCGGCGACGCGCAGGAGGCGCCCGCCGGCAGCACCGGCGCGACGATCACCTACAAGGACATCGAGGCGCTCTTCAAGCTCGACGAGGAGTCGGTCGAGATGCGCGCCAAGCTGATCGCGATGATCGGCGAGATGCGCGCCGGCGGGAAGAACGATCCCGGCGCGTGGAACGCGCCCAAGCTGCGCGACCTCATCGCCAACGCCCGCGAGCAGATCGAGCTCCGCGAGGCCAACCAGAAGCTCGGCAAGAAGGATGACGAACCCGTCGTCGGCGACAACGAGGGGATCATGCCGTACCCGGTCCCCGGCGAGATCGTGAACCTGAGCGGCGAAGTGCAGCTGGGGATGCGGGCCGAGTTCGAGTTCCGCTCCACCGGCACCGACGATCCGCGCGAGTGGGAGTTCGGCAGCCCGACCTTCTTCCACGTGAGCGAGGTCAACGTCGAGTGGTGGGCCTTGCCCGTCGACGCGGCGGGCGACGCGCTCGGCGAGCCCGACGGCCACGAGGTCGTCGACTACATCGAGATCCGCGAGGACGGCTGGCGCAACGACAAGCGCTTCGAGCACAAGTTCAAGAAGTCCGGGTTCTACGAGATCCACGCCAACGTGGTGCACTCGAAGTTTCAGCCCGCTCACTTCGTCGAGAAGGTCGAGGTGGTGTCGGAGGAGGAACGGCTGCGCCGCATGGAGCACCAGACCTCGGAGACCTGGGGCACCGAGACCTCGCGCAAGGACAAGGTCTTCCGCGGCGTCGACGACAACCGCAAGCCGGGCGACTTCTGGGGCGTGCCGACCGTTCCGGGCACCGAGGAGGAAGAGCTCGAGCTCGACAAGAACGCTCACCCCTACGCGCAGGGTTCACGCGCCGAAGGCCGCCTCACCGAGGAGGTCGCCGGCTTCCCCGAGGGCGCCCTGTGGGCCGAGCGCGACCGGCTCGAGCACGAGATCGCCGAGCTCGAGCAGCTCGAGGAGCGCTACGGCGGCGACACCCGCCGCGACGAGGCCATGCGCGACGACGTCCGCGGACGCCGCAAGCGCCTCGAGACCGCGCTCGATCGCGTGATGAAGGTCCACGAGGATCCCGATGCGCACCCGGTCCAGATCCAGGCCCATTACGCCAGCCGGACCCACGGCGTGAAGACGGGCTCGCTCAACCTGGTCGCCCACTTCAAGAAGGACGGCGACGTCTACAAGGGCGTGCTCCTCGACCACTCCGAGGTGGTCCGCGCCGAGCATTTCACCTTCAAGCGCGAGGACAGGGACTTCGAGAAGATGATGGAGAAGCTGTTCGACGATCTGACGCTGTCGTATCCCGACGGCTCGATCAGCTTCGCCTTCCAGGCCTACGACGGCGTGACTCCGACCGACCGCTTCGTGCGCTACACGCGCAAGACGGACACGCTCGACAAGGACTTCATGGAGGTCGCCTACGACGACAACACGCGCATCGCGGTCACGATGCTGTCGCTGATCCTGTCGCTGTTCCCACCGACCGCGCCGCTCGGGATCGCGCTCGGCCTGGTCTACAACGCGGTCGACGTCCTCAACGAGCTCTCGGAAGCCGACCGCATGGGGACGATGACCACCGCCAAGAAGGTGGACGCGGGGCTGCTCGCCCTCGACATCCTGCCGGTGATCGGCTCGCTCTCGAAGACGACGAGGATCGGCCGCAATCTCTACTATGTCATCGAGGCGACGCAGCTCGCCGGCGACGTCTACCTGCTGCAGGACGGCGTCCAGCACGGCATCCAGGATCTCAAGGACCGGTTGATCAGCTCGCTCGCCGACAAGAACGCGCAGCTCACCGAGCTGCGCCGCACCAACCCGTCGTCGCCCGAGGTCGAGCGTCTCAACGACGAGATCCGCGGGCTGGAGAGCGACATCCGCGGCGCGGCCGGCAAGGTGTTCACCGACGTCGTCACCAACCAGGGCCTCCAGATGGCGGCGCAGGGCGTCGTGCGCCACATCGCCGGCGACCTCCTCTCGCGGAAGCGCGGTGACGGCGCGGACGGCGCCGACGGCGACGATCACCCCGACGCCGATACCGACGCCGACGACCGCGCCGGCACCCGCGGCCGTCACGTCTACGATCAGGGCAAGGCGGGGGAGGTGGCGATGGGCGACGTCACCTTCAACAACGCGCTCAGGAAGCTGCCCGACACGCGCGCGCACGCCAGGTACAGCCACGGCGGCGATCTCGAGGGCATCCTGACCGTCACCGCCGACGACGGCACCAGGATCAAGGTCGACGTCGAGTACGTGCGGGGGGAGCTCGACGCGAGCCGCGGCCACGACGGCGACGCCGGTCCAGGCTCGGTGGTGCTCACACCGCCCGCCCCGGGCAAGAAGCGGTGGAAGGCCACGGTGACGGTCTCGACCACGCTCAAGAGGAAGGGCGACGTCGATCACGTGGTCGGCCACGAGCTCGACGAGGTCACCGAGCTGGTGCGTCGCCACCACGACGACCCGTCGATCGATCTCGCGCGCGAGCACGAGGCGAGCCTGTTCAAGCCCGGCGCCGCGGCCAGCGCCACGCCGACCGCGCACGACGTCGCCGCCGCGCGCGAGCTCGACGGTCTGTTCGAGGCGGCGCGCTCGGCGCGCGAGGACTACCAGAAGGCCGTCGCCGCGCGCGAGGATCCGTCGGGCGCCGGCACGTCGATCCCGAGCTCGGTGCTCCAGCGCCACGACAGCGCCGTTCGGCGGCTGCAGCGCAAGCTCGAGGCGATGGGCTTCGATCCGCCCGGCGACGCGAAGTCGCGCGCCGATCTGGTGAAGAAGTACGCCAAGCATCCCGACGAGCTGGACGCATTCATCGAGGGCTACCGGACCAATCCCGCGGGACAGCTGCCCGATCCGGCGCACGCCGCCAAGCACGTGCTCCACGCGCCGCACGCCGCGGAGCTCGACAAGCTCGGCGTCGACGCGGCCACGTCACAGAAGCTCCTCGACAAGGGCATCTCGGGCCCGGCGATGATCGAGGTGGCCCGGCACGGCCAGGCCGCGGTCGATCTCCTCGGCGAGATCGCGATCGACGGGCGCAATGCCACCAACGCGGTCGAGATGGTCAAGGCCATCGCCGCGCGCGGCAAGATCGGTGAGGCCCGCAAGGCGTCGTCGTCGCTGTCCCGGTTCTCGACGGAGAACACGCCGATCCACGAGGTGCTCGACCGTCTCGACAACCTGCCGGCCGATCGCTTCGACGCCCTGTCGTGGATGGTCGGCGCCCCCGACCGCAGTCGCCGCATCAAGCTCCCGGATGCCGAGAAGGTGCTGACGCGGGCCGACGCCAAGGGCGTCGGCGACAAGGTGGTTGCGCTCGCACGAACGGGCAAGCTGAGGAATCCTCATCAGCTTGCCGGATTCCTCGATGACCTCCAGACGAAGGAGTACGGAGATCGCTACTCGCTCGATCTCGCCATCGAGCAGGCGGCGCACGGTGACATTACGCTCGACGCCGGCAAGGCCGACGTCGTGGTGCATCGGGATGGCAGGCCGGACCTCGTGATGCAGTCCAAGTACGTCACGTCGAAAGACAAGGGAGCCGTCGCGAAGAACGCATACTACGCCGTCGAGCAGCTGCGCGGCGAGCACGGCGAGGTCCCCGGACCCGGCGACGAGCGCGTGGCGATCGTGGCCATCTCGGACCGGGACAATCCGCTGTTCGGCAAGGGCAAGGCCGAGCAGATCGAGGGCCTCAAGCACAACCCGGCAAACTACAAAGGTCTGACCACGCCGCAGGCCGACGGCACGGCTGGCTGGGAGCGCATCGAGGTTCACACCGACGGTAAGGTCATCGTCATCACGCCGGGGGACCTGTGAGCAGACACGACAACCACTGGAGCGTCTACCGGAACGCACTGGTCGGCTGGACCGCGACGGTGCCCATCCAGGCTGACGCGCCGCGTGCGCTCCTCGACTGGACGCTCGCCGTCGTCGAGCTCGCCCGGGTCACCGACGCGGTGCGTTTCCGTAAGGTCGACGGCACGTACTGGCCGTGGCCCGAGCTGGTCGCGTGGCTCGAGCGCGGGCTCGCCGAGCGATCGGTGGTGGATGCCTTCGGCTTCTCCCGACGCTTCGACCGGACCGGATCGAAGGTCGCGTATCAAGACGAGAGCGGTATCCAGGAAGCGCTCATCGACGACGTCGGCGGGCTGCTCGCGCGGCTGCGCGCGCCGGTCGACGATCTGCACCGCTCGGCGCTGCGCCGGGCCCCGCCGCTCTGGGTCGGCGGGCATGAAATATCGTTCACGCCCGACGCGGTGATGGCGGCGGCCAAGCTGCCGTCGACCAGCGTTGACATCCGCATCGAGTGCGACCTCTGGTTGCCCTGGGTCCCGGGCCGCATCGATCCGCCCGATCGCGAGACGTTCTACGACAACCGCCCGCTCGCCGAGCGACATACCCCACGCCTGAACGCCTTCCTGTCCGGATTGCGGGAGTCGGTGACCAGCCGCGGCGGCGACTGGAGCTTCATCGCCTACAGCGAGAACGAATGGCTGCCGCGCATGGTGGGCGAGGACGGGATCGACCTGGGCGCCGCGCCCCCCGCGATGTCGCTCGCCCGCTAGTCCACGTTGCCGGACCACAGCTCGTCGCCCGGGACGACCGCGGTACGGACGGGGCGGCGCTTGGCGAGCCGACGGTGGGCGCCGCCGTCGATCGCTACCGGCCGGTGGCACGCCTCGGCGCGGGCGCGATGGGCGTCGTGTGGGCGGCGCGGGACCCCGAGCGCTCACTGAGCGCCAGCGGGTAAGGTCATCGTCATCACGCCGGGGGACCTGTGAGCAGACACGACAACCACTGGAGCGTCTACCGGAACGCGCTTTTCGGCTGGAACGCCAGGGTGCCTATCCAGGCCGATGCGCCGCGCGCGCTCCTCGACTGGACGCTCGCCGTCATCGAGCTCGCCCGGGTCACCGACGCGGTCTGGTTCCGCAAGGACGACGGCACGTACTGGCCGTGGCCCGAGCTGGTCGCCTGGCTCGAACGCGGGCTCGCCGAGCGCTCGGTCGTCGATGCGTTCGATTTCTGCTCGCGCTTCGACCGCGTCGGATCGACGGTCGCGTATCACGACGAGCGCGGCATCCACGAAGAGCTCATCGACGACGTCGGCGGCCTCCTCGCACGCCTGCGCGCGCCGGTCGACGACCTGCACCGCTCGGCGGTACGCCGGCGCCCGCCGCTCTGGCTCGGTGGGCACGAGATCTCGTTCACACCCGACGCGGTGATGGCGGCGGCCAAGATACCGTCGACCAGCGTCAAGATCCTCGTCGAATGCGACCTCTGGCTGCCCTGGGTCCCTGGCCGCATCGATCCGCCCGATCGCGAGACGTTCTACGACAACCGCGCGCTCGCCGAGCGACACACTCCACGCCTGAACGCCTTCCTGGCCGGGTTGCGGGAGTCGGTGACCAGCCGCGGCGGCGACTGGAGCTTCATCGCCTACAGCGAGAACGAATGGCTGCCGCGCATGGTGGGCGAGCACGGGATCGACCTGGGCGCCGCGCCCCCCGCGATGTCGCTCGCGCGATAGCACCAACCCCACGTAGCGCAGACGTGGGCTATGTGCGGCGGGGCTCGCTGGTGATCGCTCGACCGCGCACCCGATAGCGCAGGTGAAGCACCCGGTTGGCCTGAATCACCACGTCAGGATCCTCCAGCAGGTGCTGCGCGTGGACCGACCCGAAGTAGCGCTTGCCGGACCCGAACACGACGGGTACGACGTCCATGCGCACCTCGTCGATCAGGCCCGCGGCAAGCATCTGGCCACCGACGTCGCCAGCGGCGACCTCGACGATGCGGTCACCGGCAAGCTCCTGCGCCTTGGCCATGGCTGCCTCGACGCCGTCGACGAAGTGAAACGGCGCCTTCGGGTCCCAGCCTTCTGGCGCCGGTCGGTGCGTCACGACGACCACGTGGTCGATCCCGCCCGGAGGCTTGCCGTCCCAGCCGTTCGTCAGGTCGAAGACGTGGCGGCCGACGATGGTCGCCCCGATCTGGTCCCAGTACGGCCGGGTGTAGTCGTAGGACGTCTGCGACACCTTCAGCTGGCCGCTCTCGTCCAACGGGACGTCACCGCTGGACAACCAGTCGAACAGCGGTCCGGGCTGGTCATGCTCGTCCGCGACGAAGCCGTCCACCGACACCGAGCTGTACATGACTACCTTCCCCATGGGGCGCTCCTTTGCTTCGAGGTGCCCCCAACCTAGCGTGTCGTGACCTTCCCGCGGGGGTGATCGCGAACACGGTGGCGGCGAAGCGGTAGGTGCGGGCCAGCCGCTTCGGCGTGACGCCGATGAGCTGGTGTCGACGTGGGGCGGGAAGCGGCCGGCCGCGGGGCGGCCGCGCAAGCCGGGCTCCGTTCCTCAGGCGCAGCCGTAGCCGTTGTCCTTCGCGAGCACGATCGCATGCGCTCGCGAGTGGACGCCGAGCTTCTCGAAGATCCGCGTGACGTGGTTGCGTACGGTCTTCTCGCTGATGAACAGCTCTCGCCCGATCTCGAGATTGGTCAGCCCGCGTGCGAGCAGGTTCAGGATCTCGCACTCTCGGGTCGACAGCGAGGCGAACACGGTGTCCTCGCGCCGCTCCGGCGCGACGCCTGTGAACGCGAGCACCTCGTCCTTGAAGCGCTGCCACGCCGGCTCGCTCTCGAGCAGGATGTGATTGGCCGAGTCGAGCTCGATGAACCGCGCGTTCGGAATCTCCGCTGCGAGCAGCTGGCCCTGGGAGAACGGAACCGCCTCGTCGTGCCGTGCATGCAGCACCAGCGTCGGTACGGTCACGCGCGAGAGCAGCCCGCGGACGTCGACGGCCGCGCGCGCCTCGAGCAGCTCGTAGGCGAGCTCCGGTGTCGTCGTGCGCCGGCACAGGACATTGAACCACTGGATCTGCTCGACCGTGGCGCCCGGGATGAAGCGCGAGGTGAACAGCTGACGATAGACGGGATTGTCCCGGCCCCACCCTTGGCGGGTGAGCTCGAGGATCGCGCGATGCCGTCGCTCGCCCTCGGCGTCGTTGCGCTTCGCGTGGCCCTGCGCGTACGCCCCACACAGGATCAGGTGCGAGACCCGGTCCGGATGACGGATCGCGTACTGGATGCAGGACGGGCCTCCCTGCGACATGCCGAGCAGCGCGAACGGCTGCGCCGGCGCGGCGGCGTCGATCACGTCCGAGAGATCCTCGATCCAGTGCAGGTGCGAGACGTCGGCGACGTCCCACTGGCTCATGCCGCAGCCGCGTTCATCGTAGCGGATGTACCGGAAGTGCTCGGCGAAGAACTGCGTCCAGTGCCGCCAGACCGGACTGTCCCAGTCGTACTCGAGGTGCGTGAGCCAGTGCGATGCCTTGACCAGCGAGGGCCCTCGACCCACCTCGGCCCACGCGAGCGTGACACCGTCGCGGCTCTTGACGAGCCGAGTCGTCTGCTTCGGCGTCGTGGGCGGCATGCCCCCCGATTTTACGACATCGGGACAAACGCCCCAGCCGATACCGGCGCTCCGGGCGCAGATCAGGACCTCCGCCTCATGGTGCGAGCGCCGGGGGCCGCACACGCTCGGGACGAAGGAGAACCCACTCATGCTCGCAACCACCACCACCGGCTACGCCCGCTGCATCAAGGCCTCGAAGAAGATCCGATGGGACATCGACCGCGATGTGATCCGGGGCCGTGCGCTCGACTCCTCGCAGGACTTCCTGCCCCGGGGGCTGTCGCTCGTCGACGAGCTGCCCTCTCTCACCGATGCCGAACGCCGGTTCATGAGCCAGATCCAGGGCCGTACCTACGCGAACCTGTTCGGCGTCATCGAGCGGTACATCAACGCGAAGATCCTCGAGCTCAGCCGCGATCACTGGTTCGGCGACCAGCTCGCGCTCGAAGCGCTCGTGCGGTTCAGCGACGAGGAGCTCAAGCACCAGGAGCTGTTCCGCCGCATCGAGCAGCTCGCCGCGGCCGTGATGCCGCCTGGGTATCGGCTCGTCGCCGACGGCAACGCGATCGCGCGCGTCGTGCTCGGCAAGTCGACCTGGGCCGTTCTCGCGCTCACCTGTCACATCGAGGTCTTCACGCTCGTTCACTACAAGAAGAGCATCGCCGCGGAGCAGGTCTCCGACCTGTGGAAGGACGTCTTCCTGCACCACTGGAAGGAGGAGTCGCAGCACGCGATCATCGACGAGCTCGAGTGGCGGCGTGTCGATGCGGGCGTCACTGCGGCCGAGCGTGACCGCGGCGTCGACGAGCTGATCGAGCTCGTCGGCGCTGTCGACAGCGTGCTGCAGGCGCAGGCACAGGCCGACAGCGACTACTTCATTGCGCACTGCGACCTCGACGCCGCGCAGCAGCAGGCGGTTCGCGATGTCACGCTCAAGGCGTATCGCTGGCAGTACATCGTGTCCGGCGTCCAGGAAGGCTCGTTCGTGAAGTTGCTGAGCGAACTGGTGACGAGCGAGCAGCTCGGACGCATCACGACCGCCCTCGCACCGCTCATGTGAGGGCCGGCGTCATGTGCTTCACCACCAGGCAACCCGACCTCGCGTTGGCGATGGTTCTCGCCGTCGTCTCCGCGCTCTCCCTCCGAGGCGGCGACGCCCATGCCGACAAGCGGGTGACCATCTGCCACGTCCCGCCCGGCAACGAGGCCAACGGGCACACCATCTCCGTCGGCGAAGCCTCGGTCGGGGCGCACCTCGCCCACGGCGATCGGCTCGGGGCTTGCGTCACCGGCTGCGGGGCGGCCCCGTCGATCTGCGACGACGGGAGCGCTTGCACCTGGGACTACTGTGCCGACAGCGGGCAGTGCGGCCACGAGGCGGTCAGCTGCGACGACGGCAACGCGTGCACGGTGGATTCGTGCGACCCGGCGGTCGGCTGCACGGCGGTCGCCGACGACGGCGCGTGGTGCGACGACGGCAACGCGTGCACCTCGGGTGACGGCTGCGTCGGTGCTGTCTGCCAGGGCGCGCCGATCGAGGAATGCTGCGCGACGGACGCGGACTGCGACGACGATGCGGCTTGCACCCTCGATGTCTGCGGCGACGGGCTCTGCGCGAACGAACCGATCGACTGCAGCGTACCCGACGTCTGCTACGCGGGCTTCTGCGACATGGACGGGGAGTGCAGCGCCACGCCGATCAGCTGCGACGACTTCAACTTCTGTACCGACGACAGCTGCGATAGCGCCACCGGCTGCGTCCACGAGCCCGCCGTGAACCCGCCCGAGTCCGTCGAGGTCTCCTGCGCCGACGGCCTGGACAACGACTGCGACGGAACGATCGACGTCACCGACTCGGACTGCTTCATCTGCGGCGACGGCGTGTTGCAGCCGGGCGAGGAGTGCGACGACGGGAACGGCAACCCGTTCGACGGCTGCGACCAATGCATCTTCGTCGACACCACCCCGGACTGAGACACGATCGCAGGTGGCGAGCGCACGGGACCATCCGGTACACGTCACGCTGCGCTGGTCGACCGCTACTCGACCACCCGCTCGGCGGGCTCGACGAGACGCCCGGACCGCTCGTCCGACGCCCGAGCGGGCGGCCGTCACGCGAACGTGAGGTGCATCGCGTCCTTCACGCGCGCGAGGGTCTCGCCGGCGACGGCGTTGGCGCGGCGCGCGTGCTCGCGGAGGAGGTCGAGGACGGCGTCGTCGGTGAAGCGGGCGCGGCGCTCGCGCATCGGGGCGACGAGCGCGTCGATCGCGTCGGCGACCTCGCGCTTGATCGGCGCGTCGCCCATGCCGCCGCGGGCGTAGCCGGCGGCGAGCTCCTCGACGCGCGCCGGGTCGGGGAGGAAGGCGCGCGCGTACTGGAAGAGGACGTTGTCCGGATCGCCCGGCTCGTCGGCCGACTGGCGCCCCGTGTAGAGGCGCGCCATCTTGCGGCGGATCTCGTCGGTCGAGTCGGAGAGATAGATCGCGTTGCCGCGGCTCTTCGACATCTTCTCGACGCCGTCGATGCCCGGCAGGCGCGCCACGCGGCCGAAGAGCGGCTCGGGCACCGGGAAGACCTCGGCGCCGTAGACCTGCGCGAAGCGGCGCGCGACCTCGCGCGTCATCTCGACGTGCGCGGCCTGGTCCTCGCCGACCGGCACGAGGTCGGCGCGGAACGCGAGGATGTCGGCGCACTGGCCGACTGCGTAGAGCGGGAACCCGAAGCTGTAGTGGTCGCCGAGCTGCTTGCTCGTGATCTCGGCCTTGAGCGTCGGGTTGCGCATGACGCGCGAGAACGGGATGAGCATCGCGAGCAAGAACGTCAGCTCGGCGATCGCCGGGATCTCCGACTGCACGACGAACGTCGCGAGCGACGGATCGACGCCGGCGGCGAGCTGGTCGCGCACGATCTCGATCGTGTCGCGGCGGACGTCCTCCGGCTGCTGTGCCCGCGTCGTGAACGCGTGGACGTTCGCGATCAGGATGTAGCAGTCGTGGTCGCGCTGCAGGCGGATGCGGTTCTCGAGCGAGCCGACGTAGTGGCCGAGGTGAAGGCGGCCGGTCGGCGTGTCTCCGGTCAGGATGCGAGGACGGGTGGTCATGGCGTGCTCCGGGTTGCCGACCTCGGGCGCACGTGACTTGCCACCGAGGATCGGCGGCAAGAGGGAGTGCAAACGAGTCTCGTGCCGCTTCTAGGAGCGGCGCCACCAGCGGCGGGACGAGATCGAACGCATCAAGGTGACTCTAGCACACGGCTCGGCGCCGGTGACCAGTCTCGGCTCCGCGTGACGACGAGCTGCGACTGCGCGTGAACGCTGAGGATCATGCCGTCCGGGCCGGGCTCGGCGTACTCGAAGTCCGTGCACGGGGCGCGCTCGCCGCGCAGCTCCGGGAACACGTCCTCGACCGTCCGCAACGGATGCCCGCCGATCACCAGCTCGCCGACGACGCGCATCGCGCCGAGCTCGACGAGGTAGATCCGGCCGTTGGTCGACGACCAGGTCGCATGTCCGCCGGGAAGAAGCTGCACGTCGCTGCCGGGCCCGTCCTCGTCGTCGTCGCCCGCGAACGGCCACGGCGTCCGGCCCAGGCACGCTCCGCTGGGCCACGCGTACCGTTCGAGCACCTCGTCGCCCGCCGACAGGTACGTGCGCCCGTCCGCCGCGAAGACCGGCGGCAGCCGGTTCCTGGGCCCGATCTCGACGACGTCGATCGTCGCTCCGTCGTGGGTCGCCAGGAGCGCGAGCTGGCCGTCCTGCCCGGCGGCGAGCCAGGCGATCGTGCTCCGCTCGTCCGGGGGCGCCACGAACATCACCGCCGACCCGCCGAACGGATCGGCCGTCCGCACCGCGCACCGCACCTCGCCGGTCGCGACGCCTCGCACCGCGAGCTCGACCTCGCGGCCGTGCGCCTCGGCGGACCACAGCCGGTCGCCGACGACGTCGCACCCGAGAAAGTGCCCCTGCGCGCGCCACACCGCGTCGCCTCGGTCGAGCGCGATCGCGGACAGGCCCTGCCGGGACGCGCGCACGAGGACCGAGCCCGTGCGGTCCAGCGTGACGTCGTCGGGGCGACGGTCGGCGGCGACGCGGGCGCGGACGCGCAGGTCCACGTCGAGCACGAGCACGTCGCCGCCCTCCAGCGCGATCACCCAGCCACCCGCCCACGCGCGCGCGAAGAAGGCGCGATCCTCGAGCGCAGCCGTGGCGACGGGCGGCACCGTTCTCACGCCCTCAGCATATCGCTGGGGACGCGGAGTCGCACGAGCAGCGTCGCGGTCGCGGCGGCGACGGCGAACATGGCGGCGATGACGGCGACCGGCGCCGGATCGCCGGAGAGGCGGATGACGAGCATCATGCCGCCGATCGACGCGGCCATGAGGACGCCGAAGGCGAGGACGACCGCGCCGAACAGCGCGCCCGCCCGGCGCTGGCGCCACAGGAGCACGCCGGCGATGACGTGCGCGGGCAGGACGAACGCGTAGTCGATCACGTGCACCGGGTTGGTGAGGAGCCCGGTCTCGGCGAGCGAAGCGGCGGGCTCGCCGCGGAGCGCCGCCGGCAGATCCTCGGCGAGCCACATCGCACCGAACGCGACCCCGACGAGGACGAGGAACGCGCCCGCCTGGCGTGCGCGACGCCGCTCGACGGTGATGGTGTGGGCGCTCAGGTCGATCGCGATCGCGGCGAGCGCGTAGCCGGCGAGGCCGAGCGTCGCGCAGTAGAGCAAGAAGAGCGCGTTGAAGTGCACGGCGAACGCGTAGATGAGCATCTCGTAGACGGCGTACGCGTACCCGCCGGCGAGGAGGATGCGCCACCGGCCCGAGCCCGAGCGGGCCCGCAGGCCGCACCACGCGATCCACGGCGCGGCGACGACGAGATCGAACCAGTCCTGGCCGACCGCCTGCGCCGTCCACGCCGGCTGCTCGCGCGCGTACGCGTCGGGGAGCAGGAGCCCGCCCAGCGACACGAGCGCGAGCGAGACGGCGACGGGAATCGCGGCCGCGTACGCGAAGCCCGCGCTGGTCGACTCTCGGGACATCGGTTCTCGACGCTGCAAGCAAGGTGCCCGTCGCGAGCGGCTCGTTCCGCGCACGGGTTGCGCGGATCGCGGCGAGGCGACGGGCATGGCCGATGCACGACCGATCCGGCATGTGGTCGCGGGTCGAACGGTTCGTGCGGCGTCATCCCGTGGCGAGCTACGTCGCGCTGACGTTCGCGATCTCGTGGGGCGGGCTGCTCGTCCTCGTCGGGCCGGGCCACATCGTCGGCACCCGGGAGGAGTTCGAGCGCCTCGTGCCGATCGGCATCCCCGTCGTGGCGCTCGGTCCGATGCTCGCGAGCCTGCTCCTCACCGCATACCTCGACGGGCGCCGCGGCCTGCGGACGCTCGGCGCACGCCTCGCGAGGTGGCGCGTCGAGGGCCGCTGGTACGCCGTCGCGCTGCTCCTCGCGCCGGCCTACTTCCTCGTCGTGTCGCTCGCGCTGTCGCTCTGGTCGCGTGACTTCCTCCCCGGCATCGTCACGGCGCCGGACCGCACGTCGCACCTGCTCTTCGGGCTCGCGGGCGCGCTCGTCGCCGGGCTCGTCGAGGAGCTCGGCTGGACCGGCTTCGCGACCCCGCGCCTGCGCCGCCGTTTCGGTCCCGAGGTGACCGGCCTCGTCGTCGGTTCGGTCTGGGGCCTGTGGCACGTGCTCCCGAAGGTCTGGGGCGCCGCCGCGCACGGCGTCCTGGCGTACCTGCCGCAGGACCTCGCCTGCGCGATCGTCGGGCTCACCGGCTTCCGCATCCTCATGGTCTGGGTCCACGACCGGACGCGGAGCCTGCTCCTCGCGGTGCTGATGCACGTCGGGCTCACCGCCGCCACGCTCGTGCTCACGCCGCTCGTGACCGGCGGACCGCTCATGACCACGAGCTACGTGCTCGCGGCGGTGCCGTGGCTCTTCGTCGCAGCGGTCTGGATGGCGCGCCATGAGGGCGGCGCGGCACGAGCGATGCACGCCTCGTGAGGCATGCGGACGACCAGCGTGACGGCACTCGAGGACGGCCGGCGGAGCCCGCAAGAGCTGCGCCGGCGGCCTCGCACCTTGCGCAATGATGCGCGATGGCAGGACGCGCAGCTCGTCGGTCGCGCGATCGCTCATGCCGCGATCGCGCTGGCGATCCTGGCGGTCTCGTCGGCGTACCTCCCGGCTGTCGCCGGCGCCGTCCACGACGTCGCCGCGAGCGCGCGCGAGGTCCTCGCCACGTTCCTCTCGGGGCTCTTCCAGACGTTCGGCTGGAGCGGCGTCCGCTTCACGTGACGACCTCGAAATGCCCCATCATGCCCGCGGCGTGATGCTCGAGGATGTGGCAGTGATACATCCACTCGCCGGGGCGCGCGTCGGCGCGGAAGGCGATCGTCACGCGCTTGCGGGCGGGGACGTTCACCGTGTCCTCCCACGACGCGGGAGCGATCGGCTGACCGTCGGCGGCGACGACCTGGAAGAAGAACCCGTGCAGGTGGAACGGGTGATCGAGGCCGGTCTCGTTCACGATGTCCCAGACCTGTAGCTCGCCGGCCTTCACCGGAGCGTCGCGGTGGTGGGTGTCGCCGTTGACCAGCCAGTCGTGGCCGTGGAGCGTCATGCGTGCGCCGAGCCGGATCGTGCGCGTCGGCGCGAGCGAGCCGGCGACGACGAGCGGCGTGATCGTCGCGAGCGTCTCGGGGACCACGGCCCCGGACGGCAGGCGCGGACCGACGCGCAGCGTGCCCCAGCGCGTGTAGCGCGCGCGCTTCATGCGGCTGCGCCGGTAGGGCAGCGACTCGATCGCGATGGCGGCGCCCTCGTCGTCGAACGGGCCCACGGCGAGCTCGACGCGATCGCCCGGCGTGAGCAGCGTCTCGGTCGTCGTGAGCGGAGCGGGGCGCAGCCCGCCGTCGCTGCCGATGATGCGGAAGGGGCGGCCGCCGAGGGAGAGGCGCACGTAGCGCGCGCTCGACGCGTTGACGATCCGCCACCGCTCGATCTGGCCGGCAGCGATCTCGAGCTCCGGCTGCGCGCGGCCGTTGATCACGACGGTGTCGCCTTCGCGCCCCGAATGGCGGTCGAAGAGGGCGGGCCGCGCGATGCTGCGGCCACGGCGATCGAGCGTGACGTCATCGAGCACGAGCACGCGATCGGCGTCGAACGCGGGCTCGTCGGCGCCGAGGACGACGAGCGCGCCGTAGAGGCCGCGCTCGAGCTGGACGGCCTCGTTGGCGTGGGAGTGGTACCAGAACGTGCCGGCGTCGGGCAGGACGAACCGGTACTCGAAGCTCTCGCCGGGCGCCACCAGCGTCTGGACCGACTCGGTGCCGTCCATCGATGACGCGAGCCGGATGCCGTGCCAGTGGATGACGGTCGGCTCGGGCAGCCGGTTGACGAGGTGCGCGACGAGCGTGTCGCCGGCTTCCGCGACGACGAGCGGACCTGGCACCTGACCGCCGAAGCCCCACGCGGAGACGGTGGTGCCGGGCGCGAGCTCCCAGGACGTCTCCCGCGCCTCGAGGGTGACGTGGACCTCCTGCGGCTCGCGCGTGCGCGGCGCCGGCGCCGGGCCGCTGCCAGCGGCGTGAAGCGCCTCGAGGTCGACGGTGCGATACGAGGCGCGCTGGACCGCGTGATGGTGATGATGGTGCTTGTTCATGCACCGGTGACGCGGCACCTGCACCGCCATTACAGCGGGCGGATCACGGAACCGCGCCGTCCGTGCCCGGGCCGCGCACCGCGAAGGCGGCGAGCGCGGCGCCGCCGAGCGCGATGCCGGCGGCGCCGAGGAAGGCCGCGTGGTAGCCGCCGCTCGCCGAGACCGCGACCATCGCCGCCAGGCCGATCGCCGATCCGACCTGGTACGTCGTGTTGACGAGGCCGGAGGCAAGGCCGCCGTCCTCGGCACGTGCGCCGGAGGTCGCCGTGATCATCGCGGGGATGTACGCGAGCGACATGCCGACCGCTCCCAGGAGCGAGGGCAGGAGCACGTGCGCGGCGAACGAGCCGCCCGCCGGCATCCGCGCGAAGAGCACGAGCGCGAGGCCGAGGACGCCGAGGCCGATCACCAGCGCCGTCTTCGGGCCGATGCGACCGACGATCCGTTCGGTCGCGAGCATCATCAGGAACATGATCGCGAGCGTCATCGGCAGGAGCGCGAGGCCGCTCTCGAAGGCGCCGAAGGCGAGCACTTCCTGCAGGTACATGTTGAGGAAGAACCACATCGGGATCCACGCGGCGCCGAGGAGCGCCATCACGACGTTGCCGATCGTGAGGTTGGGCGCGCGGAAGATGGCGCGCGGCACCAGCGGGCTCCGGCCCGCGCGCTGGATCAGCGCGAACGCGGTGAACAGGAGGCCGCTCACGCCGAGGAGGAGCGCGGTGGTCGCGCCGCTCGCCGCGTTCGCAGTCACGATCGTGTACACCGCCAGGGCGAGGCCGCCGGTGATCGTCAGGGCGCCCAGCACGTCGACGCGGCCCGGCTGGCGCTCGCCGCGGGGAAGCCACGCGCGCGTCGCGAGCAGGACGAGCACGCCGACCGGGACGTTCACGAGGAACGTCCAGCGCCAGCTCAGCCATTCGGTGATGACGCCGCCGAGGAAGACCCCCGCGGTGCCTCCGGCTGCCGCGGACGCGCCCCAGAAGCCGAGCGCGCGCCTGAGCTCGGCGGGACGCGCCGCAAAGAGCGTCATCACCATCGAGAGCGCGGCCGGCGCGATGAGCGCGGCGCCGGCACCCTGGATGGCGCGCGCGGCGAGCAGGACCGGGCCGGTGGCGGCGAGGCCGGCGACGAGCGACGCCGCCGTCAGGACCCCGAAGCCGATCGCGAAGAGGCGGCGCGGACGGTACAGGTCAGCGAGCCGTCCGCCGAGGAGGAGCAGGCCGCCGAAGGCGACCACGTACGCGTTGAAGATCCACTGCAGGCCCGCGGCATCGAAGCCGAGGGCGCGCTGTAGCGCGGGCAAGGCGATCCCGACGATGGAGGTGTCGAGGATGACGAGGAACTGGGCGGCGCACAGAAGGAAGAGCGCCCACCAGCGCCTGGGATCGGAGGACGGCGGATTCGCGGACATGCGTAGCTCCTTGCAGAGGGTCTACGCACACGACGCGGCGAGCCGCGGCGCATTACACGGTATCGTGGGCGCGTGGCGACAGTGCACCTCGTCTATGGACCGGTCGGCGCGGGCAAGACCACCTACGGGCGCGCGCTCGCGGCCGAGCGCGGCGCGGTCTTCTTCTGCCTCGACGAGTGGATGGCGACGCTGTTCCTGATGGATGCGCCGTCGCCGATCACGCTCGACTGGGCGCTGCCCCGGACGGAGCGCTGCGAGGCGCAGATCTGGGCGGTCGCGCGCCAGGTCCTCGCGCGCGGCATCGACGTGATCCTCGAGCTCGGCTTCTTCACGCGCGATCAGCGCGCTCGGCTCCGCGACCTCGTCGCGGCTGCGGGATCCCCGATCGAGGTGCACGTGCTCGAGGTGCCGCAGGACGTGCGCCGCGAGCGCGTGCGTGCGCGGAATCGGGGATCGGCCACGCTCACCGTCGAGGTCGAAGACGCGATGTTCGACTGGGCCGAGGGGTACTACGAACCGCCGGCCGGCGACGAGCTCGCGGGCGCGCGCGTCATCCGCGCCTGACGCGCGCCGTCAGCGGAGGGCTTCGTCGAGCTTCGCGGCGTCGACGGGCTTCACCAGGAACGCGTGGAAGCCGAGCTCGCGCGCGCGCCGGTCGGCGTCGGGGTCGCTCCAGCCCGTGACCGCGACGAGGCGCACGGCCTCGAGCCCGTCGAGGCGGCGCAGGCGCGCCGCGAGCTCGAAGCCGTCGACGTCGGGCAGCGAGAGGTCGAGCACGGCCGCGTCCGGCCGGAACTCGCCCGACACGTTCACGGCGTCGGCGCCGCTCGTCGCCGAGCGAGCGTCGTAGCCCATGGCGTCGAGGAGCAGCTCCAGCATGCGCGCGGCGTCCTCGTTGTCGTCGACCACCAGGATCTTCTTCTTGGTCATGTCGCCTCTCCACCGGTTCGACCGACGAGGGTCGCCACCATGGCGACCAGCTCGTCGGGTTCCACGGGTTTCGCTACGTGGGCCTGGAAGCCCGACACGAGCGCGCGCCGGCGATCGTCCGGGCGCGCGTATGCGGTGAGCGCGACGGCGGGCAGCTGCCGCCCGTCGATGCCGGCCTGCCGGATGCTCCGGATCAGATCGAAGCCGTCGCGGTCGGGCATGCCGACGTCGGAGACCAGGACGTCGGGCCGCTCGGCCCAGATCGCGGCGAGCGCCTCGTCGGCCCGCGCCGCCGTGCGCACGTGCGCCTGCGCGTGCATGAGGATGTGACGCACGAGCTCGCGCGCGTCCGGCTCGTCGTCGACGACGAGGATGCGCAGGCCGTCGAGGTTCGCGCTCGGCGGGTGCACGAGCGGCGGCTCGTGAGCCGCGCGCGGCCTGGGCCGCGCCTCGGTCCGCGCGAGCGCGATCGGCAAGTCGATCGAGAACGTCGCGCCCTGACCTTCGCCGGCGCTCTTGGCGCGCACGGTGCCGCCGTGCATCTCGACGAGCTGGCGCACGATCGACAGGCCGAGGCCGAGGCCCCCGTGGCGCCGCGTCGTGGTCGCGTCCTCCTGGCGGAAGCGCTCGAAGACGTAGGGCAGGAAGTCGGGCTTGATGCCGATGCCGGTGTCCGAGACGCTGATCTCGACGTGGGAGTTGACCCGCTCGAGGAGGACCTGGATCTGGCCGCCGCGCGGCGTGAACTTCACGGCGTTCGAGAGCAGGTTCCACACCACCTGCTGCAGGCGCGCCGGATCGCCGTTGACCGGCGACGCGAGCGAGTCGAGCACCGAGCGGATGCGGATCTCCTTGGCGTCGGCGGCGGGCCGCACGGCGCGGATCGCCGCCTCGATGACCTCGGCCAGGCTCACGCTCTGGACGTCGAGGCGGAGCTTGCCCGAGATGATGCGGGAGAGATCGAGGAGGTCCTCGATCAGCTGCGCCTGCACCCTGGAGTTGCGCTCGATGGTCTCGAGGCCTTCGCCGAGCATCGCCGCGTCGACCTTGCCGCTGCGCAGGATGCGCGCCCACCCGAGGATCGCGTTGAGCGGCGTGCGCAGCTCGTGCGACAGGGTCGCCAGGAACTGATCCTTCATGCGATTGGCGGCCTCGGCGTCGGCGCGCGCGTCCTCGGCGGACCGGTAGAGCTGGGCGTTGGCCAGCGCGACCGACGCCGTCTGCGCGATCTGGACGAGGATCGCGTGGTCCGCGGCGCTGAAGGCGTCGTGGTCCAGCTTCTGGGCAAGGCGCAGGACCCCGATGCGCTTGCCGCTGGCGCCGACGAGCGGCGCCGCCAGGCGATCGGCGTGGACGGGCAGGCTGACGCCGTCGGCGAGCGCCTCGTCGACGTCGGCGTCGAGCGTCGCGTTGCGGCGGGTCAGGTCGTCGACCGCGGCGCGCGCCACGGCGAGCCGCGTCGGCGTCCGCTCGTGCCTGATCGCGACCACGCCCTCGCGGGCGCCGATGATCTCGCGCGCGCGATCGACGACGGTCTGCAGGATGTCCTCGATCGAGAGCACGCCGGTGACGGCGACGGCCGCCGCCGCCACCTGCTGGAGCAGCTCCTCCTCGCGGCGCAGGGCGTCGCGCCGGAACCGCGACAGCGCGAGCGTGCCGCCGACGCGCGCCAGCAGCTCGCGCGCCGAGAACGGCTTGATCAGGTAGTCGTCGGCGCCAGCGCCGAGGCCCTCGACGCGCGCTTCCTCGCCGGCGCGGGCCGAGAGCATGATCACGGCCACGGTCGCGGTCCTGGGATCTGCGCGCAGCGCGCGGAGGAGCCCGAACCCGTCGAGGTTCGGCATCATGACGTCGGTCAGGATGAGGTCGGGCGGGCGCGCGAGCGCGGCGGTGAGCGCCTCGCGGCCGTCGCCGACGGCGACCACGTCGAACCGGCTCGACAGGAGCCGGACGACGTACTCGCGCATGTCGGCGTTGTCGTCGGCGAGGAGGATGCGCGCGCGCGCGCCGTCCACCGGCGCGGCGAGGCCGTCGTCGAGCGTCGCGTCGACGGGCGCGGCGCCGCCGTCGGGCAGCCACCGCATCGCCTCCTCGACGTAGGCGCTCGCCGCCGTGGCCGGCGACGCCAGCGCCGTCGGCTCGCGCGTCACGTGCTGGGACGGCAGGTGGGCGAGGCCGCGCGGGATCGTCACCCGGAACGTGCTGCCTGCACCGACGCGGCTCTCGACGTCGACGCTTCCGCCGTGCAGCTTCACCAGCTCCTGGACGAGCGCGAGGCCGATGCCGGTGCCCTCGTGTGTCCGGCCGCGGGCCCCCTCGACGCGATGGAAGCGCGACCAGACCTTGGGCTGCTCGGACTCCGGGATGCCCGTGCCCGTGTCGCGCACGACGAGCTCGACGTGCGCGCCGCGCGCGCGCAGCATCACCGCGATCTCGCCCTCGAGCGTGTACTTGAACGCGTTGGAGAGCAGGTTGAGCAGGACCTTCTCCCACATCTCGCGGTCGACGTAGACGGGATCGGGCAGGCGCTCGCAGTCGATGACGAGGCGCATCCCGGCGCGCTCGATCGCGGAGCGGAAGACGCTCGCGAGATCGGCGGTGAGGCGGGCGAGGTCCGTCGGCTCGTAGCGCGCCTGCACGCGCCCGGCCTCGATGCGCGAGAACGCGAGCAGGTTGTTGACCAGCTTGAGCAGGCGCTGGCCGTTGCGATGGACGAGCGCGAGCTGCGCGTGCTCGTCCGCGTCGCGCCCTGGGCGGTCGAGCATCTCCTCGAGCGGGCCCAGCATGAGCGTGAGCGGCGTGCGGAACTCGTGGCTGACGTTGCTGAAGAACGTGGTCTTGGCGCGGTCGAGCTCGGCGAGGGCCTCGGCGCGGCGACGCTCCTCCTCGTAGGCGCGGCTGTTCGCGACGCCGGCCGCGATCTGTCCGGCGATCAGCTCGACGAAGCCGCGGTACGGCGCGTCGAACGTCCGGTACGGGTTGATGCCGGCGACGAGGAAGCCCGCGAGGCGATCCTGGCCCTGGTGCGCGATCGGCACGACCGCGGCGCTCGCCGGGGCGAGGTCCCACGCGCCACGCGGGACGCTGGCGAAGCGGTGCGCGAGATCGTCGACGAGGACGACGTCGCCGCGCGCGAGCAGATCATGCGCCGCCCACGCGGCCGCCGGATCGGCGAGCTCGATCGCCTCGGGGATCACCGGGTCGGCGCCTTCGAGGCCCGCGGTCGACGCGAGCGTCGCGCGCTCGCCGGACGCGTCGATGAGGTACACGAGGGCGAACGGCAGGTCGTACGGGTTCTTGTCGAGCTGCGCGGCCACGGCGCCGACGACGTCGTGCTCGGACTTGGTCGTGGCGAGCCCGGTCGCGAGCTCGCGGAGCGTGCGCAGCCGGCGCTCGCCGATGATGCGCTCGGTGTCCTCGGTGACGACACACAGGAGGCCGTCGACGCCGCCGTCCTCGCCGGGCACCGGGCTGTACGAGAACGTGTGGTACGTCTCCTCGCGGAAGCCGCTGCGCTCGAGGAACAGCCGCAGCCCTTCGTCCCACGTCGCGACGCCGGACGTCATGACCGCCTCGGCGCGCGGACCGATGTCGCTCCAGATCTCGGACCAGACCTCGCGCGCCGGACGGCCGAGCGCCCACGGGTGCTTCTTGCCGAGCGTCATGCGCGCGTACGCGTCGTTGTAGAAGAAGCGCAGCTCGGGTCCCCAGCCCAGCCACATCGCGTAGCGCGAGCCGAGCAGGATGCGGAGCACGATCTGGAGGCTCTGCGGCCATCGCTCGATCGGACCGAGCGGCGTGTCGCTCCAGTCGTGCGCGACGATGAGTGATGCCACCTCGCCGCCCGGATGATTGGCCGCGTCGGTCGTGGTCACCGCGGCAGCATACGAGGCGGCGATCGATCTGTCGCGAAGCGTCCGGCGGTTACTCGATAGATTCTCGTAGCATAGCGTGCGCTGGCGCTCGCGTGAGCGCCGGCGCACGGTCCTCATCCGGTGACGCGGGCGCGGCCCTCGTGGAACGAGCCGCAGGTGCCGAGCGACGGCGCGATGACCTGCGCGCCGGTGGCGTCGATGAAGCCCCAGGCGCCGGCGCTGCGCACCGCGGCGAGGCCCTCGGAGAAGCCGAGCACGCGCGCGAAGCGCGGACGGATGACGATGGCGCCGGTGCGATCGATGTAGCCCCAGCGGGCGCGCTGGCAGATCGCGGCGCGCTCCTCGACGAGCGCGCCGGCGTCCTCGAAGCCGTCGGCGATCACCTCGCCGCTCGCCGACAGGTAGCCGTAGAACGCGCCGCGCTGGAAGAGCCCGACGCCGCCGCGGAAGTCGAACGCGCGCGCGAAGCGCGGCTCGGTGAGCAGCGCGCCGGCGGGATCGATCCAGGTCCACGCGTCGCCGACGCGGACGGACGCGCGCTCGTCGTGGAAGTCGAACGCCTGGTCGAAGCGCGGCGGCACGACCTCCGCGCCGTCGTGGGCGACGAAGCCCCAGCGGCCGTCGACCGAGATGCGGACGACGCGATCGCGGCGCGCGCCGACCTCGTCATAGCGCCCGTCGCCGACCAACGTCCCGTCGCGCGCGAGCAGGCGCCAGCCGGAGGCGTCGGGCTCGGTCACCGCGGCGAGCCCGCCGGCGAAGTCGGTGGCACGCGCGAAGCGCGGCTCGATCGCCCAGCGGCCGTGGCGATCGACATAGCCCCAGCGATCGCCACGGCGCACCGGGCACAGCCCGTCGCCGAACGAGCCGCAGCCGTCGGCGTCCTCGTCGAGCAGCATCGCGCCGTCGCGGGTCACCAGGTTCCACCGGCCAGGCGCGCGCTCGACCGCGGCGCGTCCGTCGGCCATGTCCCGCACCGTGATGGCGCCGGGCGCGAGCACGACCGCGCCGTCGTCGCCGAGGAGGCCCCACAGCGCATGCCTGGGCGCGTCGCCGCAGATGTCCGGCTCGCCACGGCCGATCCGCCGGCACCCGCCGCGCAGCTCGCCGATCCAGCTGTAGTGATGCGGGACCAGCAGGCGGCCGTCCGGGTCGACGAGGCCGAAGAGGCGCGGCCCGCAGTGCGCGACGCGCGCGGCGCCGCCGTCGAAGTCGTAGGCCGCCGTGTAGTGGCGGGCGATCACCGGCGCGCCGGTGCGGTCGATGAAGCCGACGTCGGCGCCGTAGCGGGGCAGGAACTCGCGGTAGCCGTAGTGGCCGGGGACGTCGAACACCAGCGCTTGCAGCGGTCGCGGCCCGCGCGGCCGAGCCGCGGCGATCGCCTCGGCGATCCCGTCGACCCGGTAGACGTGGCCGCCGAGCAGCTCGACGTGGACGCCGTCGTCGGCGTCCCACAGCGCGGTCACCACGTGGTGCAGCCGCCCCAGGTTGCGCAGCACGCCGCCGTCGTCGACGACGAGCATGCTCCACGCCATCTCGGGCGGGGCGTTGTCGATCGCCACGGCGACGAGGCGGCCGCCGTCGGCGGTGTAGACGCGGTCGAAGCCGGTGACGGGCAGGTGCGCGGTCGCGGCCCACGCGCCGTCGCGGCGCTCGACGCGCACGACCTCGCACAGCGCCTGGTGGAGCCGCAAGAGCTCCCAGGTCACGGCCTCGGCGCGGGCGACGGAGATGATCGGCGCCCACGTGCGCCACGGCGGCTCGTCGGTCGCCTTCGTGGTCGCCGCCGCGGCGGCGGGGGAGGT
>JAIOII010000133.1 GCA_019912685.1 Kofleriaceae bacterium | reverse complement strand
CGCGCTCCGGGCGGCCGGCCGGCCGCTCGGGCACGCAGATCGCCCCGCCGCCGCGCAGCTCGCAGCGGAAGTCGTCGGCGCACGCGACGAGCTTGCACGGATCCTCGATGCACACGCCGTCGGCGCACGCCTCGCCGGCGTCGCACGTGATGCCGACGCACGGATCGTCGACGCACGTGCCGCCGACGCACACCTCGGCGGACGGGCACTCGCGCTCGGCGCAGTCGTCCGGCGCGCACGCGCCTTGCGGCGTGCAGCGCTGGCCGCTCGGGCACAGCGTGTCGTCGCAGCCGGGCACGCACGCGCCGTCGTTGCAGCTGCAGCCGAGCGGCTCGGCGCAGCCGCTCGCGCAGTCGACGCCCGCGCACGGATCCGGGACGCACGCGGAGTCGATGCACACCTGCCGCTCGGGACACCCGAGCACGTCGCAGTCGACGCACGCGCCGAGGCGGCACGTCTCGAGCGGATCGCACGTCACGCCGACGCACGGGTCGACGCACGTGTCGTTCTGGCAGATCTCGGTCGGCAGGCACGTCGCGCACGCGCTCGGCACGCAGAAGTCGCCGTCCGCCGTCATCTCGCAGCGGAAGCCAGCCGGGCACGGGAACTCGCCGCCCACGCACGGCAGCCGGCAGCCGCCCTCGATGCACGACGTCATCACCGGGCAGGTCGCGTCGTCGTCGGGGATCCCGTCGCAGTTGTCGTCGATCCCGTTGCACTGCTCCGCCTGCGGATCGACCGCGCCCACGCACACGATGGTGCCGCCGACGCACACGTTCTGTCCGAACATGCACGGCGACATGTCGTTGGTGCCGCACGGCAGGCCGACGTCCGGGTCGTCCTCCTCGAACGCGCCGTCGCAGTCGTCGTCGATGCCGTTGCACTCGTCGACCGGATCGGTGGGCACGCACCCGGGCGTGCAGTTGATGCCCTCGTCGATCGCGCCGTTGCAGTTGTCGTCGAGGCCGTTGCACACCTCCATCTGCGGCGTCGCGCCGGGGTTGGTGATGTTGCACTCCACCCCGGAGCCGCTGCCGTTGCACACGAGCGTGCCCGTGCCGCGACAGGCGCCGAGCTGTCCGTCGTCGCAGGCGTCGCCCTTCTCGGGGAAGTCCTCGTCGACGCGCGTGTCGCAGTCGTCGTCGAGCTCGTTGCACGTCTCGAAGACGATCGAGCCCGACACGATCGTCGCCAGCGCGTTCGCGAGCTGGTTCTCGTTGCCGACGAGGAACGCCGTGCCGGTGCCGCCCGCCGCGGCGATCGCGTTCAGCTGGGCCTGCTCCGACGGCAGGACCGAGAAGCCGACCACGTACGTGTCGATGCCCTTCGTGCGCAGCGCGGTCGCCGCCGCCACCGGGTCGCCCTGGCAGCTCTCGGCGCCGTCGGTCACGAGGATGACGCCGTACCGCCGGCACCCGCCCGTCGAGGCGAGGTCGCAGCCCTTGATCGGCGTCAGGTAGTCCTCGACCGCGGCCAGCGCGTTGGCGAGCGGCGTCGGCCCGGTGCCGCGCAGCTCGCAGTCGCCGCCGCCGGCGAAGTCGCAGTAGTCGCCCGGCGTCTGCGTCTCGTCGAACGCGGTCTCCGCGCCGTCGAGCCAGCGCAGGTGCTGGTTGATGTCGGCGCCGAAGCCGACGAGGACGTCGGCGCCGCGCCGCGGCGGCCCGCAGTTGCCGGCGTAGTTGATGCACTCCTCGCCCGGCGAGTCCTTCAGCACGGTGAGCGTGCCGGCGGCGCCGCCGTTCACGGTGCACGCGGGGGAGGGCGCCGGCCCGGTGTTGCCGACCGGGTTGTCGTAGCTGCAGCAGATCGCCGCGCACTCGAAGTTGTGCGCCATCTGGCAGCTCCGGTCGAGCGCCTGATCCTGGTGGTAACGCGCGAGCGAGAAGTCGATCTGCGGGTACGCCGAGATGACCTGGTTGAGCGCGTTCTTGGCCTGGAAGAGCCGCGAGTCGTCGGCGAGCCCGTCGCCGTCGTGGTCGAGCCCGGGGTGATCGAGCGAGCCGTCGCCGAACGTCGGCACGCCGCCGAGCGTGTTGAGCATCGAGCCCGAGGTGTCGACGATGATCGTGAAGCGCGCGCGCGTGTCGTTCACCGGGCCCTGGCACGCGGGCACGTCGGGCGGGCACGTCTGCGGCACGCCGCCCATGCACGACGGCACGGACGACATCCCGCAGGTGAGCACCGGCATGCCCTCGTCGACCTGGTCGTCGAAGTCGTTGTCGAAGCCGTCGCAGAACTCGCCGACGTAGCCGCCGGAGATCTGGAGCTCGCCGACGCCGCCGCCGGCCTCGCCGCGGCAGATCGTGCTCACGCCGCCGGCCGCGCCCGCGACGCTGAACGTCGCCCGGTCGTGGATGGCCGACGTCACCGACAGCACGGACACGATGCCGCCGCCGCCGCCGCC
>JAIOII010001340.1 GCA_019912685.1 Kofleriaceae bacterium | reverse complement strand
GCCGACGGCTTCGATCGCATCGCGCCGGTCGGCCGCTTCCCCGACGCCGCCGGCCCGTTCGGCCACCTCGACCTCGTCGGCAACGTCTGGGAGTGGACGACGAGCCCCGACGAGCGCGCGCCCGGCGAGCTCGTCATCCGCGGCGCCGGCTGGGGCAACTCGAGCTGGTGCCTGCGCGCCGCCTACCGCCACTCGAACCCGCCGCTGCGCGGGCTCGACATGGTCGGCTTCCGCTGCGCCGCCGCGCCGCCGCCGTAGCCGTCAATCGCAGTCGAGGCAGGCGAAGTCGACGAGCCCGTGCCACAGGCCGAAGCGCTCCGCCGTGTACGACTCGAGATCGATCAGGAACCCGGTCTCGGCGGCGTTGCGCGTGCAGCAGCCGCCGCAGTCGGAGTCGGAGCAGAGGTCGTAGACCGTGACGTCGATGCGCCGGCCGTCGTCGCTCCGCAGGCGCAGCGTCTTGAGCGCGTACGCGTCGGCGTCGCGCGCGTGCACGGCGGCGATGTTGTGCGCCATCACCCAGGCCTCGGGCTGCTGGCCCTCGACGAACGCGAAGTGTCCGGCCCAGGTGCAGCCGTTGAAGTCCTCGCACTCCTCGCTGCCCGGCTCCGGGTACGACGTGAAGTTGGTGAGGTTGGCGCGCCGCCAGGTGAGGTGCTCCTCGTCGACGACGCGGGCGTCGACCCGGCCGCCGTTCCCGGCGTCGCGCGCCGGACGCGCGTCGGGATCGTCCGGATCGCCCGGGCTGCAGGCGGCCAGCACGAACGCGACGGCCGGGGACAAGGACCAACGGGGCAAGGGTGGCATGGTCACTCCTCGGGCGGAGCCCCATGGTCGCGTGCCGGCCGCCGGCGCCCGTGTCCATTGCGACTCCGATCGATGGCACTATTCGCGGGCCAGCATGAGCGGACCCGATCGCCGCAAGTCCGAGCGTCAGCCCTGCAAGGCCAAGGTGACCTTGCGCGGGAGCAACCGGGAGATCGAGCTCGAGATCGAGAACCTCTCGGCCGGCGGCATCTTCCTCCGCCTGCCGCCGACGCAGCGCCCGATGTCGGTGCTCGGCGAGGCGGTCGTCGTCGAGTTCGACGTCGGTCCCGACTCGTACGGCGATCCGCTCGATCTCGAGGTCGACGCCGAGGTGGTGCGCATCGATCTCGGCGGCCCCGGCCGGCCCGCCGGCATCGCGCTCATGTGGACGTCGACCGATCCCGCGGTGCCGCAGCGCCTGGCGCTCGTGCTCGAGCACCTGCGCAGCCGGTAGTCAGCGCACCATCGCGGCGCGCAGCGCGAGCTCGTGCTCGATGCCGGCCATGTGCTCGGCGTGGGTGCGCGGTCCGACGTTGCCGGTGCGCGGCTCCGGGTGCGCGCCGTGCTCGACCCGCGCCTGCTCGAGCGCGTCCGCCGTGATCGCGCAGCGGGTGGCAGCGACGTCGACGCCGTAGACACGCGCGCCGTTCAGGCCGAGGATCTTCGCCTTGAGCTCGGGCGTGAGCGCGGGGTACCCGTGCGCCTCCTGCAGCGCCACCGGGATCGCGAAGGCGCGGAACGCCTCGATCTGCCCTTGCGGCGTCCCGTGCCACAGCGCGTCGGTGCCCCACAGCACGTTGTCGGGGCCGAGCGCGACGAGCAGCTTGCCGAGCACGTGCGCCGCCTCGACCGGCTTCGTCATGAGCAGGCGCCACGTCGTGCCGAGGTCGGCGTACACGTTCCCGCCCGGGCCGATGCCGGCGTCGCGGACCGACCTGACGAGCCGGTCGACGCCGCCGCCCGCCGGATCGTACGGCCCCTCGACGACGCCGGGCTCGTAGCCGCTGTGGTAGGCGAGGAACGCGAGATCGGGGAACGCCTTCGCCGCCGGCCCCATGTCGTCGGGAGATCCGAACTTCGCGGGCCCCACCACCTCCGGGAACGTGATGCCCTTGTGCGCGCACACGAGCCGCACGCCGAGCTCGCGCGCGCGCTCGAGGAACGGGAACCCGAGCGCCGGATCGTCGAGGCGCCAGCCGCCGTACTGCGGGTACACCTTCCACGCCACGACCTTCGACTCCTCCTTCATCCGCTGCATCTCGTCGAGCTGCCCGGGCCCGAGATCGGGGCTGACCATGCCGTGGACGACGAGGCGCGGCGACCGCGCCAGCCGGTCGACCAGCTCGCGCGTCGCGGCCGCCTCGCGGTCGAACAGCGGGCGCGCGTCGACCGTGAGGCCCGGAAACATCGTCAGCGCCGCGACCGACGTGTCGCTCTTCACGAAGACCTCGCGCACGAAGTGCTCCGCCGACCAGCAGGCGAGCCGGTCGGCCTCGCCGCACCCGCCCTGGCGGTCGCCGCGCATCGCGCCCGCGAGCGGGTTGCGCTCCGGCCAGTCGCGGACGAGGTCGACGTGGTGCGTGTGCACGTCGAAGACGAACTGCGTGCCGGCGAGCGCGGCGCACGCGGCGCCCGGGTCGAGCGCGGCCTCGGGACGCACGTCGTACGGCCGCGCGCCGCCGCGATTGCCCTTACATCCGGCGAGCTGGTTGATGACGAGCAGGGCGGCGGCCGACCCGCATGCCGACATCACGAAGTCGCGGCGCGTCAGGCCGGTGCGCCGCGCGTTCTCGTCGACGAGCCGGCGGTACGTCTCCTCGGCCCGGCGCTCCGCCGCCGTCACCGGCCGGGGCGCCAGCTCGCCGTTCGAGCCGGCGTGGAACGGGATGGGAGATTCGAGCGGCCCGTCGGGCTGCGACTTCCTCATGTCCTGACGATACCGCCGGCCGACGTTAGTCTCTTCCCGTGCGCTTCCCGGATCCGAAGCTCCAGCTCGCGGTGATCGACGAGGTGTATCGCCGTCGCGCGCAGTACGCGTGGGTCGCCGACCAGCGCGCGGCGTACGAGGCGACGGCGCCGGCGACACCCTGGACCGAGCTCGAGGACAACCACAGCGAGCATGCGCCGGAGCTCGAGGCCTTCCTCGCGCGGCTGCCGGTGAGCCGCGCCGATCTCGAGACGATCGATCACCTCACGCTCGACGGCGATCGCGACCTCTACGGCTGGGTCTATCCGAGCTGGTGGGAGCTCGGCGACCACTTCGTGATCCGGGACCTGACCGGGCTCGAGCAGTGCATGCGGCTCCGCTACCTGCTCCTCGGGCAGGGCGTCGTCGAGGGCGCGAGCTTGAAGCCCGTCGCGCGCATCCCGCGGCTCCACGAGCTCCACCTCTGCGCGCTCTGCCGCCTGCGCGACCTCCCGGCGCTCCTCGACTCCCCGTCGCTGCGCAAGCTCGACATCGTGAACGTCGAGACCAGCGCCGACCGCGACGCGTGGACCGCGGTGATCGCCGAGCTGCGCGCGCTCGGCGTCGACGTCGACGCCCACGGCGAGAGCCGTTCGCCCTGAGCGAGCGAAGCGAGTCGAAGGGCGTATTTCGCTGGCCAGGCCCCGTGCTTCGTGGCCTCATGGAGGCATGCGGATCGCATGGACCGGCCTCTTGCTCGTCGCCGGCGCCGGCGCGGCCGTCGCCGATCCACCTCCGGCGGCGCCCGCGGCGCCCGCGGCGC
>JAIOII010001339.1 GCA_019912685.1 Kofleriaceae bacterium | reverse complement strand
CGCCATGCTCGCCGACCCCGGCTTCCGCGGCGACGGCGCCGTCCGCAAGCAGATGCTCGACGCGCTCCGCGCCGACATGCTGGCCGCCCCCGTCGACGCCGCCGACCTGGCGGCGATCGAGGGCGCCGTCGGCGCCGGCTTCGGCGCGACGCGCATGAAGTACCGCTCGTCGACCAACGCCGAGGACCTCGAGCGTCACACCGGCGCCGGCCTCTACGACTCGCGCGCCGGCGCCGTCGGCGATCCGCTCCACCCCGTCGACCTCGCCCTCAAGACGGTGTGGGCGTCGATCTGGAACGTGCGCGCCTTCGAGGAGCGCGACCACGCCGGCATCGATCACACGCAGGTCGCGATGGCCGTGCTCGTCACGCCGTCGTTCCCCGACGAGCTCGCCAACGGCGTCGCGATCACCGCCAACATCTTCGACCCGGCGCCGGGCGGCGAGGACGGCTTCTTCGTCAACGCGCAGCTCGGCGAGGCGAGCGTGGTGCAACCGCCGCCGGGCGTGCGCGTCGACTCGCTCCTCTACTACCACTTCCATGCCGGGCAGCCGGCCACCTACTACACGCGCTCGAACTTGACCGCGCCGGGCACGACCGTGCTCACCCGCGCGCAGCTCTTCGATCTCGGGCGCGCGCTCGACGCGATCCGCGCCGGCTTCGCCGACGACTACGCCCCGCCTCCCGGCTACGGCGCCTTGCCCATGGACGTCGAGTGGAAGCTCCACACCGACGGCACGATCTGGGTCAAGCAGGCGCGTCCGTATCCCGGACGCGGCACTTCCCCCTGAAAGGTCCCGCATGCGTCACGCCTTACCCTCACCCTTACCCTTACCCTTACCCTTCTACGTCTCCCTTCTGCTCGCAGCCTGCGGCGGCTCCTCCTCCTCCGACGGCCCCGACGCCCTCACCCCCGACGGCTCGCCCGACTCCTCCGTCGCGCGCGAGCGCAGCGGCACGGTCGAGATCACCGAGGACCGCTGGATCTTCCCCGAGGACTCCGGCGGCGGCGAGTCCGTCACCAGCCAGGTCGCCGCCCGCTTCTACGACGGCCGCGAGCCGTCGTTCCACCGCGAGGCGATGCGCGCCGGCGACTGCGTGCTGCGCACGTTCACGATCGCGTCGTGCACGCCCGCCTGCACGGACGGCCTCTGTGTCGACACCAACGTGTGCGAGCCGTACCCGACCTACGTCTCCGCCGGCCGCCTCACCATCACCGGCCTGCGCACGCCGGTGCAGATCGATCCGATGCAGAGCTGGTACTACCCCGACGGCCCGCTGCCCGCCGACCTCTTCGCCGACGACGCGTCGATCACCGCCAGCCTCGCCGGCGCGACCATTCCTGCCCTCTCCATCACCACGAGCGGCGTCCGCCCGATCACGCCCGACATCACCGGCGGCAAGCTCGTCGCGCCCTACCCGGCCGCCGCGGACGTCATCGTGCGCTGGACGCCGAGCGGCGGCGACGAGCGCGTGCGGCTCACGCTCAACGCCAACAACCGCGGCCACGGCGCGCCCTACGAGGCGATCATCGAGTGCGACGTCGCCGACTCCGCGGGCCAGGTCGCGGTCGCGCCCGCCCTCCTCGACGCCTTCCCGGCGACCGAGGCCTGGACGATCTGCGCCGGCACCGACTGCCCACCGTCGAAGCTCGCCCGCTACCGCCGCGGCGCGACGCTGGTCGGCGAGCGCGAGGTCGACCTCGTCGTCGCCAGCACGTTCACCTTCGGCATCGAGCACCGCCTCCCGTAGTCACCTCGCTCAGCGCCCGGTGAACTTCGGCGGGCGCTTCTGGGCGAACGCGGTCGCCGCCTCGACGAGATCCTCCGACGCGAGGAACGCCGCGTTCCACGACGCGACGTAGGCGAGACCGTCGTCGACGCTCTTGCCCGTCGAGTACTCGAGCACCTGCTTCACCCCGCGCACCGTGAGCGGCGGGTTCGCCGCGATCTCCGCCGCCACCGCCTGCGCCGCGGCCCACGCCCCGTCGCGATCGGCCGCGACCTGCGTGACGAGCCCGATGCGCTCGGCGCGCGCCGCGTCGATGTCCTTGCCGGTGAGCGCGAGCTCGCGCGTGTGCGCCGGGCCGATGATCGCCGGCAGCCGCTGCAGCGAGCCGAGGTCGGCCACGATCGCGATCTTCGTCTCGCGCACGCTGAACTTCGCGTCCGCCGACGCGACGCGCACGTCGCACGCCGCGATGAGATCGACGCCGCCGCCGATGCACGCGCCGTGCACCGCCGCCACGACCGGCACCGGGCACGTCGCGATCGCGGTGAACGACCGCTGCAGCTGGCGGATGAGCGTGTGGAGCTCCGCGCGCCTCGGCGCGAGCCCGCCGCCGGTCATCACCGGGCCGTACGCGGCCATCGCCTTGGGCAGATCGAGCCCGTACGAGAACGCCTTCGCCGACGAGCGCACGACGACGGCGCGCAGCGACGCGTCGCCGGCGAGCGCCGTGAACGTCGCCTCGCACGCGGCGAAGAACTCGGGCGTCATGGTCGGCGCGGTGAGGGTGAGGGTGACGACGTCGCCTTCGCGCGACTGCGTGATGAGGTCCATTGCCTGCACGGTAACCGGGATCTGCCGAAAAGTTGCCGCCGTCGCGCGCCCGGCGGATTAACGAAGCATGAGGGGCGTTCTCGGGCACATCGAGCTCGCAGGCTTCGTGATCACCAAGGACGAGTGGCAGAGCATGGACCCCACGCAGCGGGCGCAGCTCCTGCGCGCGGCCACGCGCCGCGACGAACCGTGGGTGCCGTCGGCGCCGCCGCCCTTGCGCACCACGCGCGCCGAGGCGCCCGAGCCCGCCAGCGACGCGTACGAGCTCTACGAGATCACGGCGATTCCGGCCTGATCGGAGCGCGCCGTTGCTTGCCGCGCCGCTTCGTGGCAATCACGCCCGGTGGCGCGCGAGGTCACGCATCGATACGTCGACCCGCTGAGCGAGGTCTGGCTCGGCGCCGCCGCGCGCGTCGGCCTGCGCGTCGAGCGCAGCCCGCACGCGTACGCGTCGACCGACGGCGCCGGCACGCTCGTCATCGGCAGCGCCGAGACCCTCGACGCCGACGACTCGCTCGCGCAGATGATCTTCCACGAGCTCTGCCACTCGCTCGTCCAGGGCGAGCCCTCGTTCGGCGAGCGCGACTGGGGGCTCGACAACGAGACCGAGCGCGACACCTGGCGCGAGCACGCGACCTTGCGCCTCCAGCGCGTCCTCGCCGCGCGCTACGGGCTCGCCGCGTTCTTCGCGCCCACCACGGACTACCGCGCCTTCTGGGACGCGCTCCCCGCCGACCCGCTCGCCGACCGCACCGATCGCAGCGTCGTGCACGCCATCGCCGGGCTGCGCCGCGTCGCGCACCCGCCGTGGGGTCCGGCAGTGGAGGACGCGCTCGCGGCGACGGCGTCGATCGTCGCGACCGCGTCGCGCTTCGCCGCCGAGGGCTCGCTCGCCCGCGGCTTCGCCGTCCCCGCGCCCCATC